>CAZOHX010000059.1:0-9393 GCA_964579315.1 uncultured Saprospiraceae bacterium | reverse complement strand
TATTCGAAGGTACTTTTGGATAAATTAGTGGCTATAAAATCACAAACAACGGAAATTGGCGTGGTAATCACTAAAAATGGACTCATCAACTGGCAAATTGAATACCCAAACATCAATATTTTTGATTTTCCTTTTGATTTTTATAAAAATGATGACTTCAATGCTCCTTTTGCATCAGGATCTGCCAACTACGATGCACTTATCATTTGTCCAACTACCATGGGTACAATTGGTAAAATCGCAAATGGTATCTCAGATAATCTCATTGTAAGAGCCGCAGATGTCATGCTCAAGGAAAGGAAAAAACTCATCTTGATTCCAAGAGAAACCCCTTACAATACCATTCATTTAAAAAATATGTTGACAATCTCCGAAGTAGGTGGCATTATTTGTCCTGCATCCCCGTCTTTTTATAGTAATCCCAAAGATTTTGAAGCATTGGTGGCTACGGTTATAGATAGAGTATTAATTTTGAGTGGATTTTCGATAGAGAGTTATCAGTGGGGTCAAAAAGGGTAATCTAGTCCGATACTGATATTCCAGTATTTATTCCATTGTCTAATTTTTAAAAAATTTCGTTGCCAATATTTTCCATTTTCTAATAAAAAAGGACTCCTTGTTTTGTGCCCAAAATCTACTCGAAATAATCCTAATCCAAAATCAAATCGAACACCAAATCCTGTAGAAACTGCTATTTGATTATAAAATTTTGAAGTAAATTTTGCTCCTGGACGATTTGGGTCGTCTTTTAAGGTCCAGATATTTCCTGCATCTACAAATAATGCCCCAGATAAAAATTTATAGAAACCAAACCGATACTCTAAATTGGTTTCAAATCGCAAATCTCCCTTTTGATATGCGGTGAACACTTGAGATGTATCTCGATAACTCCCTGGGCCCAATTCTCGGATACCCCAACCCCGCATACTGTTATATCCGCCTACATAATACTGCTTCACAAAAGGCACTACCTCCGAATTGCCATAAGGCACCGCACCACCCGCAAAAAAACGATAAGCAATGGCTGTTTTTGGATTAAATTTATACAATGCCCGTAAATCAACATCCAATTTTGTGAATTTCGCAAATTTAACATTTTTGGAAGGTAATTCTCGGTTAAAAAGTCCCAATAGTTTATTCAATGTCATTAATTCCAAACCAGAAATATCGTGATTTATATAATAAGACCATGAAAATCCTACTTTTTCATGTCCTTTACTTTTCTTAAAATAATTTAAACTCTTATAGAAAAATCCAGTAAATAATTGATTTTCCAAGCTTTTTGATAAAAAAGGATTTTTATCGAGTACTTTGACTTGGTACAACGAATCCACTTTATCCTTTTTAAGAAAATCAACCCCCATTTGATTGACAATAATTCGCTCCCGATAATTACGAACTAAATCATAACTCATTTTAGTTTCGATGGATCGATTGCGATAAGCAAATAATATGCGCTGAGTATTTAAAATTAAAGAAAAATTTGTATTTCCATTATTTTTAAAAGACTGATAGATGCCATCTTTCTTTGATTTTTTAGAAATCCCTTTGAAAATATGAAAAACTTCGATAAACTTATGAATCAAGATATCCGACGATAAGCCTACATCAAAAACACTCAATCTCTTCGATTTGGGATTAAATTCAAGTTGTAAATCAGGTCTTAAACGAAAGACTTCTCCCCCTCCAAACACATTTTTATTCTCCAATCCTGAATTGATTCCAAAAGATAAAAATCTCAATCCATCTGTAGGCAAGAGCGTACTATTTCCCCCTTTTCCGTATTTGAGATTAACTCCGCCACTAAAAAACCTTTTTTTACCACGAGTAAGATATATTTTGATATCCACCAATTTCTCATCCCCTTCGACAGGAAAGTATTTAAGCGTTGAAAATTTATAAATTTCATATTGTGTAAGAGATTGAGTAGTTCTGTTTAAATCTCCTTGATGAAATACATCTCCAGGCCGCACATGTATTTTTTTAACCAAAATCTTGGGCTTAACCAATGTTGTTGAATTATCAAAAAAGAAAAACACTCCATCAATAATCGTATCATTTTTATATCCCGACTCTTTCGTAATTTTATAATCAGGGTAAACAATTACCTTTCTTATCTTATATTTTTCATGATGCAATTTTTCAGAAGGTGTTAAAATTTTAATCCTCACATCTAAATAGTGTAGATTTTCAGTAGTATCTACTTCTATTGAACTAAAATAATCTTCTGCGAAATAAGCGTATCCTTGATTTTGCAGAAATTTTGTCGCACGTTTTCTTTCACGATAATATTGCTCTTCAGAAATGGGAGCACCTAATTTGAAAAGAGATTCTGACTCCAAAATGGGGATTAAATCAACCAATAAACTATCTGTGCTTTCATAGTGAAATTTGCCTACATAATATTTTTTACCTGGATTGATATAATACTTGACCTTTGCTAATTTCCGAAATTTCTTTAAGGAAACTTTTGAAGTGACTTCTGCATCAAAAAAACCCTGTCTTTTCAAATAATTGGTCATTAGTTTTTCCGTATTAAATCGCTCTTCTTCTTTATAAACCGATATATCCTCAGCAATTTTTTTAAAAAACTTCCACTTTCCTTTTTCATTTTTATAATGAATCCACAAAGGAGTTCTAAACAATTTTAACCATCTTGTATTGGGTTTTTGAGTGACAATGGTCGATAATTCGTATAGCAATTTATTCTTATCTTCTACATCTCTTGTATAACCAGCAAATTGAATATCAGGAGCATAAACAAAATATTCACCTTGTTGTAATTTCCCTTTCATTGTGCAACTTGAAAACAATGATGAGGCTAAAACTACCACAACTAAGAAAAAAAGTATATTTTTAGGTTTTTGAATCATTATTAATTTTGAAATGAATTTTATATCCACTATTACACTGTCTAAATCGCAAGTTAAACATCTACAATCGTTGAAATTGAAGAAATTTAGGCAAAGATATAAATCATTTATTGTTGAAGGTGATAAAATTGCAAAGGAATTAATAAATTATGAATTCATTAACCTTTTGAATATTTACGCAGTTTCTGACTGGATTGATGCAAATCAGGAAATACTTACTCCTTTTACCAATATTTTGCACCAAATTACGGAACGTGATTTAAAGAAAATTTCTAATCTAAAAACACCTAATAAAGTATTAATGGAAGTGGAAATTCCCTATTTCGACCTAAAAAACATCCATTTACATCAACAAATGTCCCTTTTTTTAGATGAAATTCAAGATCCTGGAAATATGGGCACTATTTTAAGAATTGCTGATTGGTTTGGCATCCCTTTCGTGTTTCTTGCCCCCAATTGCGTAGATATTTACAATTCAAAAGTAATTCAAGCCAGTATGGGTGCTTTTTTGAGAATAAAAACTTTAGAAATTTCACTTTCTGATTTAAAAAATACCTATCCCGATATTCCAATTTTAGGAGCAGTAATCAATGGAGAAAATATTTACCAAATATCAACGCCTTCATCATCCATATTAGTGATTGGAAACGAAGGCAAAGGAATTTCAAAAACAAACTTATCCCTCCTCGACCAAAAAATATCTATTCCTAAAGGTGAAAATGGCGGAGCAGAATCCTTAAATGCTAGTGTCGCTACGGGCATTCTTTGTAGTATTTTATCAAAATAAACCAGTATAATTATATGATTGACTTTTTTTTAGAACCATATCGTGATGCAACCACGCTAAATATTATTTTAGAATTTCTAGCGGCATTTTTTGGAATTCTTAGCGTGTTTTATGCTAAAAAAGAAAATATTTTCGTTTTCCCAACAGGCATTGTCAGTACAGCTTTATATGTATATCTTCTCTCTCAATGGAATCTCTATGGGGATTTGATTATCAATATTTATTATACCATAATGAGTATTTACGGCTGGTATATGTGGAGAAAAATTGTAGATGGCACTGACCATCATATCCCGATTTCTCGAACAAATTTTATTGACAAACTTAAAACTCTTGGTATTTTTATTTTTACGTCTATCTTTGTGATTGTGGTATATCGATATTATGAGGTGATGCCCAATTTGGGATTTAAAGATTCTGTAAGCTATGCTTTTGATAAACTAACTGCTGGAAATTTACAGGATTTTAGAACCGCTACGCCCTATTTAGATACCTTTACTACAGGAGCGGCATTTGCAGCCATGTGGTTGATGGCAAATAAAAAATTGGAAAATTGGACATTCTGGATTGCCGTTAATATCGTTTCGGTTCCTTTATATTTTGTAAAAGGCTATGGATTTACTGGAATTCAGTATTTTATTTTTCTTATATTGGCTGTTTTTGGGTATTGGGAATGGAAAAAGAAAATTTCTATCAATTAGTTAGTAGTCATTAGTAAAAACAGTATTATGAAAAAAATAGTATTCATTGGACCAGAATGTACTGGAAAATCTACCATTTGTGTCGAATTAGCAGCACATTTCAATACAGTTTGGATACCTGAATATTTGCGAGATTACGCTCAAAAGAAAAAAGATTTGGAAGGGAAAACGGTTACCAAAGAAGATGTCATTCCCATTATGGAAGGGCAACTAGAATTGGAAGCATATCTTGCTTTAGGTGCAAAAGATTATCTTTTTTGTGATACCAATATTTTAGAATCTAAGGTCTATTCCGAATATTATTTTGATGGGTATTGCCCAAACATACTCTTAGAAAAACTTGAAGAAAAAGCCTATGATTTTTATTTTTTAACGGATATTGATGTACCTTATGAAGCTGATGATGTACGAGATCGACCAGATAATCGTCAAGAAATGTTTGATTTGTTTTTAAACGAATTGATGTTTCAAGGAGTAAGTTTTGAGATTTTGACTGGAGATCAAGAAAGTAGATTAGAAAAAGCCATTGCTATTATTGAAAATTTATAAACCATGAAAAAAAAGTCCTATTTCACATTTCTTTCTGAATCCATTTTTACTTTGGGATTCGTTTTGATACTCATCAAAGCTATCGACTATTATAAAAATGGGAGTTTCGTATTCCCTTTTAACCAATTTGCTCTTTGGGTATTTTCTGTTCTGGTTTTGGCTTCTTTGAAGCAATTTTTCTACCATAAAAAAAATTCAATTTCCTGAATCCCACACACTAATTTCAATATTTATTCTCTACCTTTGCCAATGTTCTCTAAAAAGGGGTGCTTTATTTCTAAATAATAAGGCTGAGATTATACCCATTGAACCTGGGCAGATAATGCTGCTAAGGGAAAATGTACGCAAATATTTGAATTATCGAATTTTGCCTCTTTGATTCGGTTTATTTTTATTTAATAAACCATTCATCATGAAAAAATTATATTCGTTTTTTGTCCTATTTTTTGTTTTAATAAATTTGACAAATGCCCAATCAAAAGTCTATAAAGGACTTGTACAAGATCAATATTTCAACGCTGAATTTGCTACGGTCACCAATAAAACCCAAAATTTAGTCACACAAACGGATGATAATGGAAAATTTAAAATCTCCGCACAAGTGGGCGATACCATTTCCGTTTCTGGAGTTGGTCTCCAAAATCAAGAAAAAGTAATCCTTTCGACCACGGTTTTCTTAAAGTTTATTTTACAAACGCCTCCTGGATGTGGTGTAGAAGTCATAAATTTTGACGAAATCACTGTCACTGCAACAAAGGCTCAAGATACCAACCCGTTTTCTTTTACCAATAAAAGTCATCAAGAATTAAATAAAAATAATTTGGGGCAAGATATGCCCATTCTTTTGAATCAACTCCCAAACGTAGTTACCACATCTGACGCAGGTGCAGGTGTGGGCTACACGGGCATTAGAGTGCGTGGTAGTGATGCCACAAGAGTAAATGTTACCATCAACGGAATCCCCTTGAATGACTCCGAATCTCAAGGCACTTATTGGGTGGATATTCCCGATATTGTGAGTTCTGTTTCCAGCTTACAACTACAACGTGGCGTGGGTACATCTACCAATGGAACAGGAGCTTTTGGAGCCAGTTTGAATTTATTGACAAGCGCTTACCACACTACACCTTCCTTTACTTTCAACAACTCTTTTGGCAGTTTCAACACTAGAAAACATAGTATTGGTTTTCAAACAGGAAAATTAAGAAATGCTTTTTCGTTTAAAGGACGTTTGTCAAAAATAAAATCAGATGGATATATAGATAGAGCCCATTCAGATTTGAATTCATATTATTTTGCAGGTACTTATTTAAAAGATAAGACTTTAATCAAATTTTTAGCCTTTGGTGGACATGAAAAAACATATCAATCTTGGAATGGAATTGACAGTGCTACGATAAAAAGTAGTCGTACTTTCAATTCTGCTGGAGCAAAATATGATGAAAATTGGAATGTCATCGGGTATTATGATAACGAAGTAGATGATTACACCCAAAATCATTATCAATTGCATCTCAACCAACAACTCACCGATGCAATTAACGGAAATATCGCTTTTCACTATACAAAAGGATATGGATATTATGAACAATATAAACAGCATAAAAAACTCAGTGATTATGGTATCTCCCCTACCATTGTGAATATGGATACCATTAAAAGATCAGATCTAATTCGCCGAAAGTGGTTGGATAATGACTTCTATGGTTTAACAACAACTTTTGTTTACGATAATAAAAAAGGATATAATCACATCATAGGTGGTAGTTGGAATAGATATGATGGAGATCATTTTGGAAGGGTAATTTGGGCTCGAAATGCTGGCAATTCAGAAATAAGACATAAATATTACAACAATAATGGCTTAAAAGATGACTTAGCCCTTTTTACAAAAGTGAGCGTCGAGACAGCTAGAAAACTAATTTTATTTGCTGATTTACAGTATCGAAATGTCCAATATAAAACAACCAGTTTTTTAGAAAATGATGTGAATGCACATTTCAACTTTTTCAATCCAAAATTAGGTATTACTTATAAAATATCAAAAAAAGCAAATCTTTACTACTCTTTCGCAAAAGCACATAAAGAACCCAATCGTTCTGATTACGAATATGCCGTCACTCCCCCACAACCCGAAGCATTAAATGATCATGAAGTGGGTTTTCGCTTTTCAAATTATAAATTACAAGCTCAAGGCAATCTCTACTATATGAAATACAAAAATCAATTGGTTTTAACGGGTGAAATTGACGACGTAGGCAATTTCATTAGAACCAATGTAGGAGAAAGTTATCGACTGGGACTAGAAATAGATATGAATTATCAAGTTTTCAAAAATTTCTATTGGAGTCCAAATCTTTCATTGAGTCAAAATCAAAATGTAGATTTCATCCAAAAAACATCTGATAGCACTTCCGTTAATCTTGGAAATACTCATATTTCATACTCCCCAAATATCGTAGCTGGAAATACTTTTGCCTATCAAATTGACAATAAATTTGGCGTTTCATTCACGTCAAAGTACATTGGTAGCCAATATTTAGCTAATAATGAAGCAGATGTATCCAAACTAGCGGCTTATTCCTTTTCAAATTTACAAGCGAATTGGACTTTTGGCAAAAAGAATATGTTTACTTTGAAAATGCTTATCAATAATATTTTTGACTCACAGTATGCATCCAATGGATATATGTGGGGGACAACTGCTTATTATTATCCACAAGCTGGTAGAAATTACTTGATAGGTTTAGATTTTAAATTGTATTAGCATAAATAAAAATTAAGAAATACTATTTTTTATAATGCAAATGACTATTTTTGCATCGCTTTCACATGAAAGCATGTAATTTAATTATCTTCTTCTTAGCAAATAAAAATTAATCGAATGGTACAATACATTGCTAAAGTAGATGGAAAGCTTAAAGTAATTGATCAACCCGTAAAAGATTGTTGGGTAAGCATTACCCCACCTTTTAGTACTCAAGAGCTTGAAGCCGAAGCACTAAAATTTGATATTCCCATTGATTTCTTGATAGATTCTGTGGATATCGATGAAAGATCACGTTATGAAGTAGAAGATGATGTCAAATTGATTGTCATCAATACGCCCATTCTCAATGATAATAATTCCGAAGTGGAATCTATCTATGTGACTGTACCAATCGGTATTATTTTGACAAACAACAATGTCATTACTATTACCGCACAGGAAAATCCAATTATCAATATGTTTTTAGCCAATAAAGTTAAAAATTGTGATCCTGCGAAAAAACGATTATTGGTGTTACAAATCTTCGATAAAAGTGTAGTACGTTATTTGACTTGCTTGAAAAAACTCAATCTCAAGCGAAATATCATTGAAAGAGAATTGTATAATTCAAGTAGGAATAAAGATTTACGTCACCTATTGAGTATTGAAAAAAGTTTGGTTTATTTTGTGAATTCATTAAGTTCCAATGAACTTTTAAAACTAAAAATGAAAAGGACTGATTTTCTGAAAATCAAAGACGATGAGGATAAAATGGATTTTTACGAGGATATCATCATTGACAATAGTCAAGCCTTGGAGATGGCAAATGTTTACACCAATATCCTTAGTGGAACGATGGAAGCCTACGCATCTATCATATCCAACAACCTAAATGTTTTCATTCAGCAATTGACTTTAATTACCATATTGCTCATGGTACCGACCTTAGTTGCAAGTTTTTATGGTATGAATGTTCCTGTGCCATTTCAGCATTCACCCAATGCATTTTGGTATATTATTGGACTTTCATTCCTATTTAGTATGATTCCTGCTTGGATTTTATTTAAGAAGAAGTTGTTTTAATGCAATTCACTCCAAATCAATTGATGATTTTAAAAGTAGATCTTCGATTGGCTTGATGCTCATCTTCTGTACATTTTTGGCATTGACAAGGAATAGCTGGAAACTCTTCCCCATAGCCTTTCGCAATCAATCGATTAGAATCTATTCCCAAAGAAATCAAATAATCCACAGCAGATTGAGCCCTTTTTTGTGATAATATCAAATTGGAACTATTTTTACCACGACAATCGGTATGTGACGATAATTGTATTTTAATTGTAGGATTTTGTTTCAATATTTCTGACAATTCATTCAACGTAGGTTTAGCATCATTACGAATATCCCATTTATTAAAATCATAATAGATATTATCCATGACGATTTCTTTGTCTTTAAATATTTTATCCAAAACGATTTCAATTTCAAAATGTTGAATGGGATTATGTTTATCTTTTCCTATTCCTTTAGTAGAAAAACGTACTGTTTTACTTAGATAACCGTCTTTAGAAGCTGTAAATAAATAATCCGTCTCTTCCTTCAAATTAACGGTAAACGCTGCATCTTCGCCCACCTGAATCAATTTATTTTTACCATTGATTGCAATGGATAAATTGGCAGCACCCAATGGTTTTCTACCCATAATTTTACCATTCGGATTGTCATTTTTATAAA
>CAZOHX010000058.1:0-9457 GCA_964579315.1 uncultured Saprospiraceae bacterium | reverse complement strand
AGTATATCCATTGGTATCTCCCCAATGTAATCTCAAAATCGTTTTGGTCCACAATCCCGATAACACAAATATAAATAGGGGATTTCTACCAAATGCAACAAATATTGTTGTCCATTTCTTGTAACCCATTTCATCAATCAAATAGAGCAATAGTCCTAAAATTATCAAAGCATATCCCGCCGTATAAATGACATAACTACTCGTCCAAATCGATTTATTAATTGGAAAAAATTGTCCCCATATCCATCCCGAAATGATAGCAATTACACCTCCTATTAGTAGCCTTTTTACTAGATTTTTGATAGATTTTTTATGAATAATTTCTAGGGAAGTGAAATAACCAATCAAAATGGTGACAATCGATGGAAGTGTACTCAACAATCCCTCGGGATCAAAGGCAATATCTTTGCCATGCCACAATTTATCTGCTCCTATAACTGCTAAATCAATCTTTCGTACCAAACTATTTTCTAAACTATACGGTTGGTCACTTCCAAAATATAATAAGACCCAATAACCCAATAAAATGACACCACTTATAATAATCAACTGTGTTTGCTTGAAATAATTGATAAAAATAGCGGCAAAAATATAGGCTAATCCAATCCTTTGCAATACGCCCATAATTCTTGCAGTTGAAAAATCAATATCCATAAATGGAAATAATCGCATTAAATAACCAATCAACATGATGATTAATCCTCGTTTAATCGCTCTATAAAGAAAAGCATTTTGGGGTAAATCAAATTTTTGAATAGAAAAACCCATCGAAACACCAATGATGAACATGAAAAAGGGAAATACTAAATCCGTTGGTGTACATCCGTGCCAATCCGCATGTTCTAAAGGGGGATACACATAAGACCACGATCCAGGATTGTTTACTAAAATCATCAGCATAATGGTCATGCCACGAAATACGTCCAGTGCGATAAGTCTTTCTTTCATTTTGTAGGTGTATTTTGAATCATGAATTTACACATTTTTTATGAAAACTTACTTTATAGGGCTTTCATTCTTGATAAAATTGCATTATCTTGTGTGTTTTTAGACAACAAACTTACTTCAGATGAAACATATCGCTACGTTTTTATTGTTCTTTATTGTAAATGTCGGTTTTGCACAAAATGAGCAATTGTATCAAAGTTTTAAACACAATTTATCTCAATCAGAAAATAATGTCAATTTTCAAACTGCTATTTTACAACCTGAATGGTATTTGGATTCGACCTATTTTTATAAATACAATGAATCTGATTGGCATCTAAATTCAAAAATTATTATTGAAACTAGAGATGATCGTGGCAATGATTTAGAACAAATCAAATATACAATTGGTGAAGATTCCATTTGGAGATACAATTCTATTTCAAATTTCACCTATTTTGATAATGATGTTTTAAATACAAGTCTAAGAAGAAATTGGGATCAAGTCCATTGGGGGGATACTGTTTCATTTGTATTGCAAAATGATAAAGGAAAGCGATTGGAATTGTTTCTAAATATTCAACCCAACCGTCGTACAATTTCAGAGTATCAAAATGATGAATTATTATTAACTGAAACGGAGTATAGACGTGCAAATGCTTCCCAATCTTGGAGTGATTATGCCAAAAAATCATATGTTTATAATCAAGAAGATTTGTTGATTCATTATCTAAGTGAAGATTTTGTAGATGGTAGCTATGTTAATACGGAATATGATACCATCGTTTATGAAAATATGGAGAAAATCAATTTGAAGCGTTACACATGGAGTGAAAATAATCAATGGATTCCTAAATACAATGTGAATTATACTAATGATAACGGTAATAAAATTACAACTATTCAGACTTGGAGCATAGCGGATGAAACATGGGTCAATTTTTCTCAAAAACATATCAATTATGATGGGGATTTATTGCTGGGGTCAGAAGATTTTTCTTGGAATGGGAGCGATTGGATTCCAACTAGACGATTTTCATACATTTATAATGATCAAAAATGGGTGATTGCTACGCTCAATGAAAAATGGAATGCTACGGACGAAATGTACGAAAATTATATTTCAGTCAGCTATGATCGGTTGGAAGCTGATAAGACTGCGGTTCAAATAACAAAAGTGTGGAATAAACAAGATGAAGCATGGAAAAATGCTACAAAAGCTGTACTTTATTGGACAGAAGAAGATTTTCATGTCGATGCGGAATCTGTTTCTTTGGATTTGTATGAAATATATCCCAATCCATCTCATTCTATAATCAATATAAAGGGAGCTGACAGCCAATTAAATTCAAAAATATACTCCATAGATGGTAAATATGTTATGAAATCTCATGGGAATCAGATTCGTATTTCGCAATTAAGAAATGGAATTTATATCTTGAAAACAGAAGATGGATTTGTCGCTGAGTTTGTGAAAGAATAGATATGCGAAAAATTGTTGAAATCAAGGTATTGCCCAAAGATGTTGAAAATCAAGCGATAATAGAGCAAAAAGTACTTAAAAAATCTAGGATTGATCCCAAAGATGTGTCACATATGGTCGTTGTGAAACGTTCTATTGACGCTAGAGGACGACAGCCCATGTACTTTTTGAGAGTAGAAGTCTATATCCATGAAAATCTTGATCCCGAAGAAGATTATTTATCAAAATTAAAAGATGTTGCTAAGGCAAATGAAGTCGTCATTATTGGAGCAGGGCCTGCGGGATATTTTGCAGCATTGGAATTGATTGAACTGGGAATGAAACCCATTATTTTTGAAAGGGGAAAGGATGTGCAATCTCGTCGAAAAGATTTGAGAGCTATTCAACAATTTGGTATTGTCGATGAAGATTCCAATTATTGTTTTGGTGAGGGTGGAGCAGGAACTTACTCTGATGGAAAATTATATACTCGTTCTCATAAAAGAGGAAATATTTATAAAATTTTGAAATTATTGGTAGAACATGGAGCCAAAAAATCAATCATGATTGATGCTCACCCCCATATTGGCTCTAATAAATTGCCTTTGATTATTGAAAATATACGAAATACCATTCTTAAACATGGGGGAGAAGTGCATTTTGAAAGTAAAGTGACGGATATTTTAGTAGAAAATAATTCTGTAAAAGGTATTGTAATCAATCATTCAGATGAGTTTTTGACTCGACATATTATTTTGGCAACAGGTCACTCCGCAAGAGACATTTATTATATGTATCAAAAAAAGGGTTGGAAAATTGAATCTAAACCTTTTGCCTTGGGCATTCGATTGGAACATCCACAACCGATAATCGATAAAATTCAGTATCATCAAGCAAAAAGGGAGGAGTCTTTACCTGCCGCAAGCTATAAATTGGTTTGCCAAGTGGAAGGTAGGGGTGTGTTTTCTTTTTGTATGTGTCCAGGTGGATTGGTTGTTCCTGCGGCCACCGCTCCAGGAGAAATTGTAGTCAATGGGATGTCCCTATCCAGAAGAGATTCCCCTTTTGCTAATTCGGGGATAGTGGTGGCAGTAGAAGAAAGTGATTTATTAGATTTTAAAGAGCAAGGGGTTTTTGCAGGACTTGCTTTTCAGCAATCCATAGAACAAGCGATGTTTAACGCAGGCGATGGCAGTCAAAAGGCTCCTGCACAGCGAATGACAGATTTTGTCAAAGGGAAAAAGTCTAAGACGCTACCTAAATCATCTTATATTCCAGGATTAAACAATACTCGTTTGGATATGTTACTCCCTTTGGATATTTCCAATAGGTTGAAAAAAGGTTTGATTCAGTTTGGGAAAAAAATGAAGGGGTATTATACCGATGAAGCAGTTGCGATTGGGGTTGAATCTCGAACAAGTTCGCCACTTAAAATTCCAAGAGATAAACAAAGTTTGATGTCTGAAATCGAAGGATTGTACCCGTGTGGCGAAGGAGCTGGATATGCAGGAGGGATATTGTCTGCGGCTATGGATGGACAAAATGTGGCTCGTAGGATTTTTTCTTTTAATTGAATGTGCCTCTAACTTTATGACAAACTTCTTTTAAATAAACAGTGGTTGGATGGAAAATTGCAATTTTTATTTGTCACTCACTCATATTTTTATAAGGAATATTATAAGTTGGAGATTCATTTTTATGAGTTTATGAGTTTAAGTCTAGACACTGAAAAGGACTCACAAAGCACGAGTCCTACAATTATTTAATGTTAAGTTTAGATTTTAGAAAATAAATATTAGATTTGTTTCGCTGCTCTAAAAAAAGCAATTTAAAAAACAAAAAGATAAGGAGATGAAAGATAGAATAGATTTGTTAGCTAGAATGTTATTAGCATCCATATTTTTCTTACAAGCACATGATTTAATCAATCATTACTTTGGAGTGAGAGAAAAGGTTGTTGCGAGTTTTTTACCTGGAAATGGCAATTTTTGGATGATTTCTGCTTTGGTATTTTTAATATTAGGCAGTTTCTTGCTGCTTTTGGGCTATCGTTCCAAACTAGGAGCTGTTTTGTTGCTAATCTATTTGATACCCGTAACTATTTATACCAATCAATTTTGGAATGCACCAGAAAATGTGATGCACCACACAGCCATTGAATTTGTTGAAAATCTAGCCATAGTAGGTGGATTGTTTATGGTCTATGTAAATGGTAGTGGAAAATATAGTATCAAAAAATTATTCGCTACAACTAAGGTAAAAAAAAGTAGAAAAATACTTAGTATTTAGTATTTGCTATTTTTCCAAATGAAATTTTCACATCAGGCATGCATTTTATGAAATTATGTTAAGAATATGGTCATACATTACTTTTGTAACAATTGTTATGATTGTGATAATGTCTTGTGATTCGTTGGACTCCAAAAAGAAATTTAATGTTCAAATAGCTGAAAAGAATGACAATGTAATTTCTAAATTAGGAATTGACAGTGAAGCAGATAAATTGGATAGTGTCTATACAAGTATAAATCTTGAAGATATAAATCTACCTATCATTGATGCAAATCAAATTGCAGTACTAAAAAATCAAAGAAAATTATTATCCAAACGAAATGCTCATCAAAAGAAGTTTGGAAATTTGATTATTTCAGATTCGTCTTTGACTGATGTTGTGAATTCCTTATTGGCATTTCAATATACCGAGCCCTATGAATTGATTCACAATTTGGAGTTATATAAAATTTGGGGAGGAGACAAACGGGGGCATGTTCAATTTACAGGTTATTTTACGCCCATTATTCAAGTAAATGATACATTTGATGAAACGTATTTTTATCCAATTTATGATTTTCCAAAAAAATGGAAAGGTAAATTGCCATCTAGGGCTGAGATTGATGGAAAATTTGTCTTGGATGGTCTTGGACTTGAGTTAGCCTACGCAAAAAGTCCCGTCGATGTATATTTTATGCAAGTACAAGGCTCTGGTTATGTAAAATATCCTGATGGTAGATTGAGATTGTTGGAGTATAATGGTTCCAATCGCCATCCTTATCGAAGTATTGGAAAATATATCGTAAAAAAAGAGCATCTTGATTTGAAAGATATCTCAATGGATGGTATAAAGCGGTATCTCAAGGAACATCAAGATCAAGTGGATAGTCTTTTATTTCAAAATCCATCTTACACTTTTTTTAAATTTAGCAACAAAAAACCCAAAGGTGCAGGACAGGTACCATTGACCAAAATGTTGTCCGTTGCAGTTGATGATCGATATATTCCCCTTGGAAGTTGTCTTTTAGCAAAAATTCCCAAAATAAATAAAAAAGGAATGATTACGGATTATGAGTATAAATTGCTTTATGCCCAAGATGTTGGCGGTGCTATTAAGGGGACTGGGCATATTGATATTTATATGGGAATAGGCAAAAAAGCAAAGCAAAAAGCAAGCAACTTGTACCATTATGGAGAATTGTTTTTATTGTTGCCTAAATCGAATAAATGATATTATGAGTGTGCTGGAATTTAGAAATTCATCATAGACCCCCTATTTTAAAGGGACTAGGGGCTAACACCTATATATTTTTAAAAAAATAATATAAAAACTTTTTAATTTAAAAAAAAATATATATCTTTGTATTTGTAATTGAGATGGTGAATTGTAAATCACCAATATAAATCATAAGCTAATTTTTTAAAGGAAGATCAACATGGGATTGTGAAATTCTAATATAATGTTGATTGTTTTTGGGGATAATTAAAGGTAGTTGGAATATCAACTTCCTACAATTTATTCCTTTTCTTTTCTGTGGATATTTCCATAGGAAAACTGAATGTGTTACGAATTTTTATACCAATATAAACCTACTTTTATGTCAAACACTAGAAAAATGCACAATGAAGTGCGAAAAGAAAAAATGGAAGAACAAATAAGGCTTTCGTCTGTCATCGTAATTATGGCATTATTAGTAATGTCAGCCTATGGTATCTTTAGTATTTTGCCCATCAAAGATGAAATATCTTTTGAGCCAAATACGAATAATGAAATTGTTTACGGATCTTTGGCTCAGAATAAATCGCTAGATGTTAAAGAAATTGGGCATAGTGGAGATGAAATTAGATTTGAAATTAAAAACTTTGATAAAAGAAAGAAGTATATCTTGGATTTAGGGGATGGGAAAGTGGTCAGAGTGAAAAAAGACGTATTTAATTATAAATATACTTCCAATGGATTTTTTACTATCAATTTAGTAGAGAGTAAGCATGGAAAAATTAAAGAACTTTTTAATAATATAATCACAATAACAAAAGGATCTTAAAAAATATATTTTAAGAGTAAAGATATTTTTAACTGTTTTTACCCCAAGAACAGTACAGCCTTGCCATCTATTTGGTAGGGCTGTTTTTGTATATTTCTATTCTTTTATGGAATTTTTTTTATTTTTATTGAAAATCTTTGATTATGAAGTTTTTTCGATAAAAAAGATCAATTATTCCTAATATCATTATTAATTGCCATACACCTATTGATCTACATGAATTTATTTGTGCGAAATTTCAACTGATTATCAACAACTTACGAATACCCCTTTTGTTTTTTTTATCAAAAATCCTTGTTTCTTGATATTATTAAACTTATCTTTGCACTCGCTTCTAAAAAAGGAAGCATTTTTATTATTTTGAATTAAAATTATTATTGTGAATACATTAAGTTATAAAACAAAATCAGCCAATAAGCAAACGGTAGAAAGAGCTTGGTTCATCGTTGATGCAGAAGGAGAAACCGTAGGTAGATTGGCTTCAAAAATTGCTCACGTATTAAGAGGAAAACATAAACCTTCTTATACACCGCACGTGGATACAGGTGATTTTGTGATTGTTATCAATGCGGATAAAGTTCGGTTCACGGGTGCTAAATGGGATCAAAAAGAATATATCACATTTTCAGGCTATCCTGGTGGACAGAAAAAGAGAACTGCTAAAGAGCAATTGGTGAAAAAACCAACAGAAATTATGAGACATGCCGTTTATGGTATGCTTCCAAAAAATACTTTAGGGGCTGCAATGCTTAGAAAATTGCATGTTTATACTGGTGCGGATCATCCGCATGCTGCTCAACAACCTAAGGAGTTTAATTTTTAATAAAAAAAGAATAAATATTTATATATGGAAATGATTAACACAATAGGAAGAAGAAAAGCATCTGTTGCTAGAATCTACCTTACTAAAGGAGATGGTACTATCAGTATCAACGGCAAAACAGTTGAAGAGTACTTTCCGCAAATTCACATCCAATCTACTGTTACTGAACCTTTCGATGCTATCGAAATCGAAAGAAATGAATTTAGTATCAAAGTAAATGTAAAAGGGGGTGGTTTTAAAGGTCAATCTGAAGCAATTAGAATGGCAATCTCAAGAGCATTGGTTAAAATGAATGAAGATTTCAGAGTACCATTGAAATCTAAGAAATACTTGAGAAGAGATTCAAGAGCAGTGGAGCGTAAGAAGTTTGGTCAACCAAAAGCGAGAAAGCAATTCCAATTCTCAAAACGTTAATATTTGTTTGTACAAATTATTTCTTAAAATTTTTAAAATTAGACAATGAAGTCACCTACATATAAAGAATTATTAGATTCAGGAGTACATTTCGGTCACTTGAAAAGAAAATGGAATCCTAAAATGCAACCTTATATCTTCATGGAGAAAAAAGGATTGCATATCATCGACCTTAATAAAACATTAAGTTCGTTAGAAGTAGCTTGTAACGCTGCCAAACAATTGGCAAAGCAAGGGAAAAAAATCCTTTTTGTTGCTACTAAAAAACAAGCTAAAGATATCGTATCAACTTCTGCAAGAAGTGTTGCAATGCCTTATGTAACAGAACGTTGGTTGGGGGGAATGATGACTAACTTCTCAACAATCAAGAAATCTATCAAAAAAATGAACCAAATCGACAAAATGTTGACGGATGGTTCTGCTGATAATGTTACTAAAAAGGAACGATTGATGCTTAGTAGAGAAAAAGCTAAATTGGAAAGAGTATTGGGTGGTATCGCAGGTATCAACCGTATTCCCCATGCAATGTTTATTATCGATATTGAGCACGAGCATATTGCTTTGAAAGAAGCTCATAAATTAGGTGTGCAAACTTTCGCAATGGTGGACACCAATGCAGATCCTAATACAGTAGATTTTGCAATTCCAGCTAATGATGATGCTTCTAAAGCAATCACTATCATAACCAAAGCTTTTACCGCTGCTATTCAAGAAGGTCTTGATGAAAGACGTATTGAAAAGGATAAGCAGCAACAAGCGGCTAAAGTTTAATCGAAGAAACCATATTAGGCAAGTTATTTGTATTAGTAATAATCAATTAACTAAATATAAAAAATTATAAAAATGAGTGTAGTAAAAATTTCAGCTGCTGACGTGAAAAAATTGCGTGATTTGACAGGAGCAGGTATGATGGATTGTAAAAAGGCTTTAGTTGAAGCTGATGGTGATTCAGAAAAAGCTATTGAAATCTTACGTAAAAAAGGGCAGAAACTTTCTGCTAAAAGAGCAGATCGTGATACTAATGAAGGTGCCGTGATTGCAATTACTACGGATGATAAAACAAAGGGAGTAATTGTGAAATTGGGCTGTGAAACTGATTTCGTTGCTAAAAACGAATCTTTTGTAGAAATGACTAAGAAATTTGCTCAAATTGCTTTGGATAATTTTCCCGCTGACTTGGAGGCTTTCAAAGCCTTGCCTTTCGATGATATCACAGTAGGTGAAAAAGTTATTGAGCAGGTAGGTGTGATTGGTGAGAAATTGAGTCTTACTTATGCTAAATTGGAAGCAAGTATGGTAGCACCTTATATTCATATGGGAAACAAGGCTGGTGTTTTGGTCGGATTGAGTGACGCTAGTGACGATTTATATACTGCTGGTAGAGATGTAGCTATGCAAGTGGCAGCAATGAGTCCTGTTGCATTGGATAAAGATGGTGTAGATCAATCTGTAATCGATAAGGAAATCGAAATCGGAATGGATCAAGCACGTCAAGAAGGTAAGCCTGAAGCTATG
>CAZOHX010000057.1:0-9661 GCA_964579315.1 uncultured Saprospiraceae bacterium | reverse complement strand
TGATTTGATTCCAGGTGCAAATAAAGAGCATCATCCTTTAAAAGCTTCGTGGGATTATACCGTTACGAAAAGTTCTAGTCAATCTATTCAAACTGTTGCTGAAGAAGATGTTGAATTAGGAACTTTTGAAGAGAATTACTGTAGTTCAAATTACCAACAAGGTGGAATATTTGGCTATGGTTATAGTGCAAGTACGGGACAAATTTATACTCATCTTGCATTTTATTATTAAATTGAAGAAAAGAACAAGTTGGACAGTAATGCTACTGTCCAACTATATATAAATCAAAAATTATGTACACAAAATATCTATTGTTTTTTCTTTTGCTTATTTCCAGTTGTAAAAAAGATAAAAATATCAATTTTGAGTCAATTTCAACGCTTGTACAAGATTTGGATGGAAAAGTTAAAGAAAGACACCAAATAAGACTTTTATTTACAAAATGTGTTGCAAAAGCAATGCAATATGAAGAATTCAGAGCCTATATTAAAGAAAAATCTAATTCACAACTGAATCTTGGTTTTAATGAAATATTATTTTCTCTCCACCATAAAGATGATATATGTAATGGGAAAACACTTTCTCAGTATATTCAGGATGAAATTGATGAAGAGGGAATAAGTTTATTTGGAGAATCTTTTGTGACTGATGTGCTTGAAAAAGATCCGCTTATTGCTATTAAAATACCCGATATTTTTTCTGGCTTAGAGTGGGATATCGAAAATATGATACCAATTGTATATGCTAAAACATATTTTGCTTTTAAAAATAATACTGACTATAATTCATATAAAGGGTATCACAGTTCAGGTTTTGAAGAATACTTTAATGTCTATCAAGATTTAAAATATTTTTGCATTGTAGTTAAACAAAGTGAAGATTACATTCTATTTGATTTTGAAACGGGTTTGACTGATAACGGTTTATCAATGTTTGATTTAGTTCCTCAATTAATAAGGTGTTGGGATGAAATTGAAAGTCCCTTAAGAAATAAATCTATTAGCTTTGGTAAACTAAAAAATTACAAGATTGTGTCTAATTCTGATATAAATAACCTACTTTTTAAGTATTGTGAAAATGATTTGAATTACGAATATATTTCTAATGTAGATACTTGCACAATTGATTGTCCAAGAGAATGTCTTGGAGATATAAATAGTACAAAATTATATGTTGACAGTATTTCTTTACGTGGTGATTTTCAATATAAAAAATTGGGATTTGGCAAAATTTTTAATGAAAATCTGAACATCCAACTTGAATTTTATGATTTTGATGCTCAAATGATTGCAATTTATGGATTGAAGTATTTTGAGATAATACAGCCTAAAATAAAGTATACTGTTGATAATGTAAAAACTGGAAAAGGCGGATATCGTATCCCCGAAATTACATATAATGTTAATTTTGATAAACAATATGCTTCATCAAAAATTCTACCCAAACTAATTTTTGAAGGCTGGAATTTTGATAGTGATTACCTTGCTTGTCAAATGTATATCATTAACTATAGTGATTATTTTGATGAGATAGCAACTATTGGTGGTAACGAGATTAAAGCATTTGTTGTTGAAAATGATGGGGGACCTACATTATCAAAATGTGATACACCATCAAGGTTTATGCTTGGTGGCTTTCTAAAACTACATAGTAGATATTAATTAAACTTTAAAAATTAAATTATGAAAAAAAGATATAGTATTGTTGTGTTTTTTATTATTGCGACACTAAAAATTTTTGGTCAAGTAAATGACACGATATCAATAGTGACTCTTGATGGGATTAGAATAACCTATTTTCAATCGGCACAAGACAACACGTTTAGTCATTCTAGTGTTATTAAGAATGATTTGGAAGTCATCCTAAATAATGTTCAGATTACAGAGTCAATAGAGCTTTTAAATAATTGGATAGAAACAACCGACCAGCATATTTGGACTAAAACTAGTGAATACAAATTGAATTTTCTAGATAAAAGAGTGATAAATAGGAAAATGTCCTATTTTTCTGCAGTTAATACATCTCAGCTAGAAGAATCTATTTTTCACAAAAGAGTTTTAGAGGAATTACTTGTTTTGTTTAATATCAAGGAAGAAATTATCGAAGCACCAACATATAAGATTTTCGTCTCAAATCCTGACGACTTTTTGCCCATATGGAATAAGGCTGTTAAAAATGATTTTTATTACGCCCCAAACGTCAAATTTAGAAATGATACATTATTATTAGAAGAATACCAGATAAGTGACTTGGCTAATTTTATTAGTGAGTGGTATGGGATTTACATCTGTAGCACCAATTACAGGGACTTTTGTTCTTTATCTGACTGAGACATGTTCAAATGAATGGTTGAAAGTGAACTTGTATAGAAAGTAGAAGTGTTCTAACTGGTTTTGGGATAGGGTTTTCCACCATGATGAAAAAACTAACGGCATTAAAATGATTATTTCAACATTTCATATCAATTGTTTTTGTAATGTGAATTTTTGTGGTATATTAGCCCCATGAGAAAACTCCAACAATACCTAGATGATTTCATCGGAATCTTCTTTCCGAACCTATGTCTTGCCTGTATGGAAGAGCATCCAATGCAAGGCGATATTCTTTGTGTAGAATGTTTTTATAATTTACCACAAACTGGATTTCATGAAATACGAGAAAATGAAATGTTTCATAAACTTGCAGGCAAAGTTTGGTTTGAAAACGCAACAGCACTTTACTATTTTCAGAAAGAAGGCCCTTCTCAAAAATTAATTCATAATTTAAAATATGATGATCAAGTGAGTATTGGAACTTATCTTGGTAAATTTTATGGTAAAATGCTAAAAGAAAGTGATTTGTATAAAAATATTGATTTGATTATACCTGTCCCTTTGCATAAAAGAAAACTTAATAAGAGGGGATATAATCAAAGTCAACTTATTGCAGAGGGTCTTTCTGATGCCATGGATATTCCATATTCTACTAAAGCTTTGTTAAGAGTAACCCACTCTCAATCACAAACTAAAATGAGTTTCTTGGAAAGATTGTATAATGTAGAATCGGTTTTTAAGGCAAATCCGAGATTTTCACTCAAGGGAATGCATGTTTTAATTGTGGATGATGTGATGACTACGGGTGCTACAATGATTGCATGTGCGGATGCATTATATGCGGTAACCAAGGATATGAAAATAAGTTTTGCATCAATGTTGTATGTGGAATAAACAAATAAAAATTACTTTCTTTTTGCCATTTTTAATATAGCATCTCTATCCAAAAAGTAAATGAAAGCAATATATCCAAGTAGAAATAGCGTATTAACTCCCATCTTAATAGGTATATTTGATATGTGATTGATAGTTGTGCTTAGATAATAAACTCCAATGGCTACTAAAATGTATAAGCTGATCTTCTTGATGGGATATGCAATTGGGTAATATTTTTGCCCATAGTAATATGCTAAGCTCATCATAAATCCATAACATCCAAAGGCAGCCCATGCCGAAGCTATATATCCGTATTTTTCCAAGAATAAAAAATTAACAAAAAAAGTAATCAAACTGCCACCCCAAGCAATTGCTGCTCCATATTTGGTTTTATCTGTCAATTTATACCATATTGAAAAATTATAATATAAACCTAAAAATAAATAACTCACCAATAAAATAGGTACTATCTTGATACCTCCTCGAAAGTCTTTTCCTATTACCAATTGTATGATATCTAAATAAAGTAAAATTACCAAAAATAGTACACATGCCACCATAGAAAAGGCTTGAGCTACTTGGGCATATATTTTTTTAGAATCAGATTTTTCTGCATGAGAAAAGAAGAATGGTTCTGCTGCATAATTAAATGCAAAAGTGAATAAATTCATTAAAACGGCAATCTTTGCGGCAGCACTATACACGCCTCCTGAGCTCAAGTTCTCATCTAAATTGCCTGGCAGCCAATATTTTTGAATGGTTACGGCTATGGATTGATTGATAATTGCTGCAATACTGACCAAAACTAGGGGTAAGGCATATACCATCATTTTTTTCCATAATTTTTTGTCAAAAACAAATTTTGATTTTATAAAATCGGGAAGCAAAAATAAAAATGTGATGAAACTTGCGATAATGTTGGATATGAAAACATAGTCTAGCAATTGGTCTTCCCAATAAAATGGCTTAATCCATTCATATCCGTTTTTAATCAGATAAGGCATTCCTTCTAAAGCAATAAATATGACGATGATATTGATCAGAATATTTAATATTTTTAGGATTGCAAATTTTAAGGGTCTGCTTTCGATTCGGAGCTTAGCAAATGCAATGGAGGATAAAACATCAAAAAAAATAACGCCAGATAGTATTTTTATGTAATTGGAGTGATTGGGATAGGATAGCAAATTGGCAATCGTAGATGCATTGAGGTAAAAAAATATTGTGAGTAAACCAGATGAAAGCAGCAGTGAAGCTGATGCCGTAGAAAAAACAATAGACCTTTTTTCTTTTTTTCTACCAAATCGAAATAGGGCAGTATCCATCCTATATGCCATCAATGTGATTAAAATGGCTACATAAAAGTACATTTCTGAGAAGATGCCAAATTCTTTAGTACTAAGAAATCTTGTCAAGTATATCGTAAAAAGGACATAGTGAAGTAGCCTACCTAAAATGGTGCTAAAACCATAAATAATTGTTTGTCCCGCTAGTTTCTTTAGTGCTTTTGACATGAATTGTACTTAATGAAAATCAGAAACGCAAAGTAAATGAATTTTATTGTAAATTTTTTACTCATCTCTTTTGAATTTAAGAAAATGTTATTTTTTTGCAATAAATGAATTATTCTTTTCAAAATGGCTGCGTTTTAAGAAATTATACATTATATTGACCATCATATTGGTCATTGCATTTGTCCATCTATTTAATATTATGATAAAACTTACTCCCAAATATCTTTTATTTCCGATAATGGTCAATATTTTCATGTATTTTTCTTCATGTAAACCCGAGGACTTGCCACCCAATATTAGTGAAATTTCAAAGAGTGATCGAGAAAAATTGGGGGATCAAGTATTGATCTATTTAGAAGAAAATCATGTTGCTTGTAATGTTCTTTTTAAAGAAGATTATCCTTTTGTTTTCAATTATATACAAGAGCTTTATGATTTTGCAACTTTCTTTCCTAAGGAAGATATTCATTCACCCGATGATAATAAATGGAATAAAAAGCGACAATGGAGAGTCGTATTAGTAAATCAAGAAGAAAAAAAGGCATTTTGTTTACCAGCAGGTCATTTTGTGATTTCTACGGGGTTTTTAAAATCTATAAAATATGAATACGAATTATTTTATATTATGAATTTTGAAATCGCTTTAATGAATGAAAAATATTTATTGAGAGCCTTAGTACAAAAAAATAAAAATCCCCAGCCGTTATTGGAAGTTGCTTCTGGACATGTATCAGGGAAAGTTTCTCGACAAAGTATTGGTCGTTCCTTATCTCAAATTGTGTATGACCCAGCTGAATACTCTATGAAAGCACTTGATCGTATTTCTTGTGCCAATATTTGTCAAAATTCTACTTTTTCAAATCTTGGAATTGTCGATGTAATAAATAAAATAGGAGATAGTAGCTTGTGGATGCTTACACGACCTAGTTATCCTAATCGTGAAGCATTTATAACACAATTGACACATGATGGGTTAAATTGTGCTGAAAAGAAGTGGGGATATCATGGTGCTCATTTTTATAGGGATAGTATTATCTCTCTGTTACCATAGGGAGTCATTTTTTTAAAAACTGGGGAATGTGTTCTCCTTTGATCCCATTCATTTGTATTGCAGATTTACCAAGTTCATACGCAAATTCATAATCACGACCTGCTCCTATGGCATCGTAAAAAGCAACTGAAAACTCTATTGCTGCATTGTCTGGCATAGCATTTTTCATACCAATAACATTTGGAATATACTTTACAATAGATTCAGATTGAGCGGTGGAATAACAAGCATTTAGTAGAATACATTCAATGGTATTTGAAAATAGTTTGAAAAGATTTGCTAAAGCATCTCCATCAACTAGTTTCATAGCTCCGTTTTCATCTTCAAAAACCAAACCTTCTTCTCCTTCCCCATGGCCCGAAAAATGTACAATATTTGGAGATTCATCCAATAAATATCTTCTTAAATCGTTTACCCTAACTGCAAATTTTGATACAAACTCAAATTTATCACGTTGTTGTGAAAGTTTTAGTCCTTCTTCGATTCTGCGTACTTCTGTATCGATACTTAGCCTTTCTGTCCCACGGGGATTAACGCCTAAAAAGAGTATTTTTTTTACCGATTCACTGTTTTGATTGTTTGGAATCCTTGCAGTAGCGGTGGAACTGTTCTCTTCTAGATTTAAATCATCATCTATTTCATCGAGCATACTCAATAGAGCGTGGGTTATTCTGTTTTGTTCCATTTGGGCATTTGGTGATGCAATCATACCCATATTGACATCCTTTTCTAGCTTATTGATACGAGATAGTTGTAAGATTAAGGTATTTGTTAAATCTTCATCATTTTCTTTCACTAGAGAAAGGAAATTTTGTGCCGCTTTTTTGAGTTTCCCATCCATGATGAGCGATTGAATTACTGCTTTATTGATACTCATTCTGTTTCTATTTGAACAAATTTTTGATTTAAAAAATCTATTTTTGGTGCGGCAGCAGATTCTCCCCTAACCTGATGTGTTTTGCCTGACCGCAATGAAAAACTTAAATCTTTCCAAGGCATTAACCAGGATTTATTATTATGAATTTGTGCAGCTCTTATACCGATAGCTAGATTATTGTCTCCTTCATAAACGATTTTTGCTTTGTTTTCAGAAGTGCGTTTTAATTTTGCGTTGGCTTCAATAATTTTTTCAATTTCAGGACCATCTAATGCAATAGATGTATCATTGGCACCCAATGCTTCTACGGAGAAAGATTTACTTTTTAAAACATCTGTGACTACGTAAATCTCACTATCCTTTAATTTATCTTTAAAGGTCTGTGATTTTTCTTGGATATTGGCATCGTTAATAAATATATCTAATTGAATTAAAGACGTACTATCTAATTTTGCATCATTAAATGAAAAATTGATATTATTTGCATTGCTAAAAGCGGATTCTACACCTACGGATTCAGGAAGAAAACCTTTTAAAAGATTTATACTCAATTTCATATCCACTTTTTTATCTATTAATCCGCCAATCTCTGACGGTACAGGTTGATTTAGAGTATTCTCGGGCAATGGTTCAGCTTTTTTTAGAAACAAATCGGTTATATTTCCAATCGAAATCAAATGCCCTCGGCTGTCTTTTGCAAACAAATCTAGCAATTGAATGGGACGGGGCATTTTTACGAAACTAAATCCATGTTCATTTAATAATTTAGATAATCTATCTGACATAACAATTTGGTTTTTGTGATTGAGAAAGGATAGTTTATTTTTATCCATTAGAATCGACACAATATAAATATTTTTATTGAGAACATGCGAACACATAGAAATTTATTTATTGAATGGTTTTTTAAGAGTTTGATAACATTTTATATTAATGATTCCATAAGAGTCAAATTATCTGAGCATCTAAGTTGTTTTATAGTTATTATTGTATTTTAATAACCATTTAAAAATCAAACTATGAAAAATTTAGTCTTACCTTTATTTGCATTCTTGTTGAGTTGTTTTTCTTGTGGATCTTATTCAAATCACGTTACTTCTTCTTATCGAGAAAAAGCAAAACCAAGTGACAAACTGGCCATCGTTCCTGTTCGATTTACATATACTGGGAGCTATACTCGTAAAATGACAGATGATAAAAAAATGAATATGGAAGACCAAGCCAGCAAAAAATTTCAGAAAGAAATTGCCGCAGGAATTGTCCGAAAAATGGGTACTTCATCTTCGGGAATTAGAGTCAATCTGCAAGATATAAATACTACTAATGCTAAATTAAAGGAAAAAGGTCTATCTATTCATGATACGTATGATATGTCCCCAAAGGAGTTGGGTGAAATATTAAATGTAGATGCCGTAATTTTAATTGATATCGAATCTAATCAGTTTTTTTCCCAGTTTGAAGCAGAAGTAATTGAAACTGGCGTAGCAATTTTAAAAACGGTATTTAAAAAACCAAATATCATAGATATTGCTGGCATTAAAACGGGTGATGTCAAGACTTTTGCGTCTATTGTGGACACCCACGACGAAAGTTTGCTATGGACTGTTGGGAAATCAATCGAAACAAGAGTAGCAAAAACACCTGAAGAAACGATTGCAGTTATTAAAAGAAAATTGGTGCATTTATTTCCTTATCGAAATTATGATTTTGAGAAAAAGTAAATTTAAAAGTGCTTACTTTAATCATATCCCAAAATTCGAAACATATCATTAACACTTGGCTCGTCTGAATATAAAAAGTCAATCATATTCCCATGGGCATCCTTGTCTATTATGATATGTTTGGGAGAAGGCACAAGACAATGTTTGATGCCCCCATATCCACTTACGGCATCTTGATAGGCGGCAGTATGAAAAAATCCAATAAAAAGTGGCATTTTTTCATCCAATTTTGGCAGCAAAATCTCTTGGTTCAAATCTTCTGAATTATAATAATCTGAATGATCACAACTGATGCCACCAATGTGAACTCGTTGATAGTCGTTTTTCCAATGGTTGATGGGTAGTAGGATAAATTTTTCATGCATCGCCCAAGCATCAGGGATAGTATTTAATAAACTATTGTCAATAATATACCAAAACTCTGTATCATTTTGTTGCTTTTGTTCAAGCACTTGAAAGATAATTGCCCCTGATTCTCCCACGGTATATTGTCCAAATTCAGAATATAAATCAGGATGACTTACTTTGTTGAAATCGCATGTGGATTTAATTTTTTGGATGATTTTTTGAGCAATATTTTGAAAATCGAAGTTAAATCCTAAATGGTTTTGAATGGGAAATCCTCCACCAATATTGAAGCTATTTAAAGTAGGAATTGTTTTTGAAATTTCAGCATATAAATCTATTGCTTTTTGAAATTCTCCCCAGTAATAAATCGAATCTCTAATTCCAGAATCTACAAAGAAATGAAGCATTTTTAATTCAATTTGATGATGGTCTTTGATGGTATCATGCACAAAATGCATGATTTCATCTGGACGGATACCTAGTCGGGAAGTATTGTAAGCGGCATTTACTTTTTCATTGATAGCCATTCGGATACCAATCTGGATTGGCGTGTGGGTGATTTGTAGAATTCTGTCAAGTTCTGAAATGCTATCCAAAATAATGATGGAATTTTTAAATCCTAGACTTTGTAATTCAAATATTCGATTTAGATATTCCTTTGTTTTATAACCGTTGTGTAATATGGTTTTTTGCTGATTTATAATTCCTTTTTTGAATAAATGAATAAGGATGTCAATGTCATTTGGCGATGATGTTTCTAAATGTACATTATGTGATAAGGCTTCTTGGACTATATGTGAAAAGTGATTGCATTTTGTACAATAGGCATATTGATATTTGCCTTGATAGTCATTTATTGAAATAGCATGATTAAATATTTTTCTAGCTTTTTGGATTTGTTGCCCAATTTTAGGTAAATAGGTCAATCGAAATGGAGTTCCATATTTCTCAATAAGATGCT
>CAZOHX010000056.1:7596-9671 GCA_964579315.1 uncultured Saprospiraceae bacterium | reverse complement strand
GGACCTTTGACTACCTTAGATATTGTTGGACATGAATTTACCCATGGATTGACGGATTATACTTCACAGTTGATTTATAAAAATGAATCTGGAGCTATAAATGAAGCAATAAGTGATATTTTTGGAAAAGCACTTGAATGGTACACCACTCCTGATGATTTTAATTGGTTACTTGGGAATACCATGATTACAGGTGGTGATGAAGTAGAACCATTTAGAAACATGGCCGATCCAAATGCGGTAGGAGACCCTAAATTTTACCTAGGGGAAGAATGGAAAACGGGTGCCGGTGATAATGGTGGTGTCCATACCAATAGTAATGTATTTAATCATTGGTTCTTTTTATTGGTTCAAGGGAAAGCAGGAAAAAATGAAACAGGATATGATTATAATGTTCAAAAAATAGGAATGGATAAGGCAATAGATATTGTCTATGGGGTAGAAACGGGGTATTTAACGGAATCTTCGGATTACACAGATTTGTTTTTTGCAACCATTGATGAAGCAAAAGCACTTTATGGAGATAACTCAATGGAAGTCATGAGCGTCATAGAAGCCTGGAAAGCAGTTGGTGTTGATGAAACTGTCACCGTAAACAATTTAAGTATCAGCTTTATGGAGTCTTATATTCCTACGGTAATTATTTGTGATTTTGACACGCCTTATCTTTATGAATATCAATTGCAAAATAAAGGAACTAAAACTTATCTACCTGGAGAAACCATATCCTTAGAATTTAGTATTAATAGCGAAGTATTACTCACAAAAGATATTATCTTAGAAGATTCTCTAAAGTATAAAGATATTTTAACTTTTGCTGATGAGATTTATCTGACCAAGGAACAACTTACCTTGAATACTAATAAATTGAAACTTACTTTGAAAAGTAATGACACTAATATTGCTGACAATGAATTGGTTGTTCGATTTAAAAATTTATCAGAAGATATAGATTTACGTGCTAGTATTTATACGAATACGCTTAGAAACTTATGTACCCCGATTCAACAACAGGGTTTGAGATGTCGTGTACAAAATTTGAGCTGTACACCCATTCATCAAGGGGAAAAACTAAATTTTGTTTTTGAAAATGAAAATGGTCGTTTTACTCAAGAATATACATTATCTGAAGACTTAGATCCGAATAGAACAAAATATGTTTCTTTAGAATTGGGAGATCTACCTGTAGATTTTGGTCCTTTTGATATTACAATGAAGTTTGACGGTGATGTGAATTTGGATAATAATACCTTTTTATATGATGGGCCTGGTGTATATAAGCAGATGCGTCGAAATATTCCAATTGACTTTTCAGATGATAGTTATAAGGATTTTATAAAAATGAGACCTAGTTTTTACAACAGAATAGAAGTTGTCGATTTTGATAATAATGGTCAATTAGGAATTTTGGGTGCCAAAAATTATGGAAGATTAACAGAGTGTAAAGACCCCAATGATTTCTTTATTTCTCAAATTTTTTCTACTATGGGTATGTGTGTGGACGCAAGTAATATGAATGACCCAATGATTGCTTTTGATTTGACCTTTATTCACAATCAAACCATTTCGGATTTCTCAATTTCTGATGATTATTATACGATGACTAAGGTCTATCTGGAAGAAATGGAATTTCCATTAATCTACGTTCAAGTGAGTGAATCTCAAGAGCATCAAAAAATAGAATTGCCAAGTGGTTATAGTGGTATTGTACAAATATCTGTTTATGTTCTTGGTAAAGAAAATACAAATTCTAACGATATTTTTAAAAATAACAATTGGGTATTGATTGATAATATCAATTTTTATGACAAAATGGATGTTGCCAATAAAGATATTCCAAAAGTCGATTTTAAGGTATCGCCTAATCCAACAGCACAATTTATCTCTTTTTCATCAAACAAATTAGCGAAATCTTACGAAATTCGTATGATTGATATTTTGGGACATGAAGTAGATCGAATTTCTAATATTCAAGGTACTTTGAATTATGATGCGTCCAAACTTGACAATGGGACTTATTTTTATGAGATTTTTCAAAATAATCAACGTATCAATTTTGGAAAATTTGTGGTGAT
>CAZOHX010000056.1:0-7496 GCA_964579315.1 uncultured Saprospiraceae bacterium | reverse complement strand
TCAACCAAAATATTATCATAATAATCTGCATTTTTAAAAAGATGCTTAAATAATTTAACCCCCGTTTCCTCGTGTAAGTATTTATCGAAAAGCAATAAAGAGAGTATAATATTTTGATCTTTCACACTTAATGTCAAACCTTCAATTTCATGATTTTGCTCTAATAAATACTGATAAATGTCTAAAATATTTTCATTGGGAAGACCACAAAGAAAGGCTTCACCTAGTAAAAGCCCCTTATCTTCAAAATAAGAAAGATATATTTTCGCACTTCCTTGAATGATTTCCCATTGATAATTACCACGTCTTGCCAATTTCACATTGTGACCCAATTCATTGAGCATCCACTCTACTGATCTGGATATACCCTTGGGCTCATAACTGGGAATCGAAGAAATCAGCTCAATCTTCGCTCCACATTTCGGACAATAATCTATATTTTTCCCTGATTCAAAAACAGGATTGGTACAGGAGAAACATTTCACTCCTTTTTTTCCTTGCCCTTTTTGAAATTGGTCTAAAGATTGTTTCAAAAAATGTATAGGCAATGCAAATCCTGTAGAATTTCCGTCTTTGACAATAAATGTATTGATGCCCAACAAATGCCCTTGTATGTCGATCAGTGGACCACCACTATTCCCAGGATTCATCGCCGCATCATGTTGTAAATATTCCACACCATCTTGTAAGTGATTTGCATTGGAAATTATACCCATGGTGGATGAAAATTTAAATCCATACGGATGTCCTATCGCTATTACTTTTATCCCTTCTACTATTTTTTCTTTTCTAAATGTAATTTGATCGCATTCAAAATTTGGGGGTAAACTCAAAAATGCAATGTCAAATTGTGGATCAAGAAATACTACTTCTGCCCCTGCCTTAGGCAAATCAAATCTCGAAATAATCACTTCCCTATTATCTCTAATAACATGTTCATTGGTGACAATTAGATTGTAGTCTGGCAATATAAGACCAGTGGCAGTACTATATGGTGTAGCAATCTGTACTACATTTTTCCGAAAGCTTTCAATGACTTTTTTAATCTCCATATCTAGTTAATATTTCATATTGGCAATCATTTCTAAATAAGATTTTGCGAAGCGGTCTTTACTACTGAATTCAAGATTTTTAGTTGAAAGCATAAAATTTTTAAGGGCTTCTATATTTCGGCATTCTTCATAAATAGTGTTGATTTTGGAAAGAATAGCTCTTTTGTTCAATGTGTTTTCTTCTTCTATGTAATCCAATTGAAAACCTAAATCAATAAAATAATCTTGCTCAATGATTCGATAATACAAGGCAAATAATTTTCTAACTGGAATCGGGACAGCAAAATTAAAAAAACAATATCCTACAACATATCCTGAAATGGCAAGTGAAAACTGGGGGTAATTATGATGAATGTACCAATCCATTTGGGGAATCTCGCCTTGGATAAATTGGGCTACTTTACTCTGAGTAATAGGCTTTGTAATTCCAAAAGTGGATACAGTATTATAAATTTCTTCCCCAAATTCAGTATCCGTTCGATCTAATGATTTTTTTAATAAAGTTATCAATGATTGATTTTTTTTGTGAATACTTAACCCATCTTTAGCAAAAAACTTTCTATGCATACGCTCCAATACATCCATTGTCGGTCCTTCTGGCTTGACGAGATAATCCACTTTATAAATCGCATCTAAAATCAAATATCCAAATCCTCCCGTAAAATCTGAAGATGAAAAAATAGGCTTTTCTGCTTCAGAGATAACCAATTGTATAGATTTTTTCAGAAAATTGATTTTCTTTTCAACAATATCACTGGGTATTTTTGTGATAATTCCAGATGCTGATGGGGCAAGCATTGCAAACTCATCCAACAAAACATCATCTAATTTATCTGCTTTATTTGCCAATTCTTTAATCGCATAATACAACTTGAAAGGAGAACCATCTATCAAATACGTATCAAATTCCAAACAGATATGCTCTTTATTTATCGCAAAACGACAGTAATTTAATAGGTAATTTTGTTCAAGTAATCTACGCAGAAAACCGATATGCAGTTTTTTGATACGAGCTACTTGCGTATGAATTTTCAGCTTATCATCAGAAATTTCTCCAAGAATCTTTTTGGAACCTTGATATATCGTAAATTCAAAAGTACCATCATCCAATTCAATAATTTCAAGATTATCCTCATTGGGGTCTTTTAAATAAAAGAAGAAATAATGATACGATTCTAGTATTTTCCCTTCATCAAAATATTGCAAAGCCTTGTCCCACGCAGCATATTGCTCAGAAGATTTATAGGCGTCGCTATATCTCCCAAATTTCAAGTTAGGTTGATCCATTACCTTTGTATTTCCAAAAAGTCTATCCCAAAGACCCATTTTTTGTTTACTTTTGTGAAAATAATATGTCGTTTATGTTTAGAACACCCATTAAAATAGAAGCTCCAAATTACTCAATCAGTCACGAAGATAATATTTTTTTGATTGGTTCTTGTTTCGCAGAAAACATTTATCGACGTTTGAACCAATTACAATTCAAAACTATACAAAATCCGTTTGGTATTCTGTACAATCCTTTTAGTATTTACAAAATGGTCGATAGGATTGTCAACGAAAAATCCTATCAATTTAATGACTTGTTCTTTCACAACGATCTCTGGCACAGCTATGATCATCATGGTAAGTTTTCCGATCCAAATCAGCATATTGTACTTCAAAATATAAATCAGTCTATTTTAATGGCGAACAAATTTTTGAAAAAGACAACCGTCTTGGGTATTACACTAGGCACAGCAAATGTTTATGAATTAAATACAAACCATACTATAGTTGCCAATTGCCATAAAGTTCCCAATCATCATTTTTCAAAAAAATTATGCTCTGTTGAAGATGTGATTGAATCTTTAACAAAAATAATCACACAAACTCAAGCTTTTTGCCATGTGAAATCAAATCTTAAAATTATTTTGACCGTCAGCCCCATTCGTCATATCAAAGATGGATTTATCGAAAACCAAAGAAGTAAATCGACTTTATTATTAGCCATTGCTCAAATTGAGAAACAATTTTCAAATGTTTTTTATTTCCCTGCTTATGAAATTTTGATGGATGATTTAAGAGATTATCGTTTTTATGAAAAAGATATGATACATCCCAATGATATTGCAATAGATTATATTTGGAACAACTTTACAAAATCCTTTTTTGATAAAAACACCATCGATTTGAATACTAAAATTCAAAAAATTATACATGCCAAACAACATAGACTTTTACACCCTAACACACTTGAAAGCATAAAATTTAAAGAACGATTGACTGAACAGATAAAGGCGTTGGAATCGGATTACCCCTTTTTGAACTTTATCTATTAAAAATCAAAAAATAATTGAAAAAATCAAAAAATTAACATATAATGTAGGTAATTGATACTAAACCAAATTTTATCCTAAATCCATAATCTCTAATTATTTGAATATTTTAAAATCATATAAAAAAAATAATCAATTAACTTTGAGAATTAATTTATAGGTCTTACTTTTGGATTTTTATTGATATTTTGACTAACTCTTATCCTTCCAACAAGTTATAAATTCAATAAACACTATTAAATCCAAAGATTTTTAAAAATAACAAGTCATGAGTAAGATTAATTCTGAAGTCGAATCAATATTTAATAATAAAACTTTTTTAAAGGAAATTGCCAATACCATACGGGGGCTTTCTATGGATGCTATTTTAGCAGCCAATTCGGGTCACCCTGGACTGCCGTTGGGTATGGCGGATGTTGCTTCCGTACTTTGGTCTAAGTTTTTAAAACATAATCCTGCTAATCCTAAATGGCATGATCGAGATAGATTTGTTTTATCTGGAGGGCATGGAAGTATGTTGCTCTATAGTTTGCTACACATCTATGGGTATGATTTACCTTTAAGTGAAATCAAAAATTTTAGACAATGGGAAAGTAAAACGCCTGGTCATCCTGAAGTAAACGAAACTCCTGGTGTCGAAACTACAACGGGGCCTCTAGGCCAAGGGCTAGCGAATGCTGTAGGAATGGCACTCGCAGAAGCTCACATAGCAGCAAAAAGTAATAAAGGTACTCACAATATCGTCAATCACTACACTTATTGTTTTGTGGGAGATGGTGATTTGGAAGAAGGCATCTCTCACGAAGCATGTTCTTTTGCGGGTCATAACAAATTGAGTAAACTCATCGTGTTTTATGACAGTAATAGAATCACAATTGACGGTCCCACAAGTCTTTCTTTCAGTGACAATACTTACAGACGATTCAAATCCTATGGATGGGATGTATTGGAAATTGATGGCCATAACTATAAAGAAATCGAAGATGCTATTAAAATGGCACAACGAGATACCAAAAAACCATCTATCATTATTTGTAATACACAAATTGGTTTCGGTAGCCCCAATCGAGCAGGTACTTCAAAAGCTCATGGTGAACCATTTCCCGAAGATGAAGTTAAATTAACAAAAAAAGCTTTAGGGCTTCCTGAAAATAAAAAATTCTATATTCCTAAAGCGGTTCAAGATATTAAAAAAATAGTTTTAGAAAAAGGAAAAAAAGAAGAAAAAGCTTGGAATCTTAGATTTGAAAAATTTTCTAAAAACTATACAGGACTTCGTATTAAATACAAACAAGCTATGAAAGGTGAAATCCCTAGTATGGGTTTCAAAATCCCTAAATTTAAAGTGGGTACAAATCTTGCCACTAGAGCTGCTTCTGGTAAAATTATTGAACATCTTTTTGATTATGTGCCTGCATTAATTGGGGGGTCCGCAGATTTAACCCCTTCCAATAAAACACTTCCAAAACACGAATTAGTATTCTCTCCAAAATATAAAAAGGGTAGATATATTCATTATGGAGTTAGAGAGCATGCTATGGCTGGTATAATGAATGGAATGGCTTTACATGGTGGATTGATTCCTTTCGGTGGAACATTCTTCGTTTTTACTGATTATATGCGACCTGCTATGAGGATGAGTGCCTTAATGAAACAACAAGTTATCTATGTACTCACACATGACTCCATAGGGCTTGGCGAAGATGGACCAACCCATCAACCCATAGGTCAACTCGCTGCCATGCGGGCGATTCCAAATATGTCTGTATTACGTCCAATGGATGCAAATGAAACCGTAGAAGCTTGGAAATTAGCTCTTGGTAATAATACCGGGCCTACTTGTTTGGTATTGACACGACAAAGTTTACCAACCATCGATCGTTCTAGTAGATATGCGTGGGATGTTTCAAAAGCGTCTCGTGGTGCTTATGTGGTTATTGAAGATGATAGCTATAATGTAATCATTCTTGCATCTGGTTCTGAAGTTCATATTGCATTGAAAGCAAGAGAAATTCTAAACAAAGAAGGAATTGAAGTAAGAATCGTTTCTATGATGTCTATGGATGTTTTTGAAAAACAAAACGATAAATACAAAAATAAAGTACTTCCTTATAAAAAGAAACGACGGGTTGCTATTGAAGCGGGAGCAACTATGCCATGGTATAAATATGTAGGGTTGAATGGTAAAGTTATTGGATTGGATCATTTTGGGGCATCTGCACCCTTTGAAAAACTATATGATGAATTTGGTTTAACACCAGAAGCCGTTGTCAAGGCTGTAAAAGAAACTTTATAAAAAAAAAGCCTGATTTGCAAATTTGTAAATCAGGCTTTTTTTTTGTTTTACTTTATAAATTTTATAGCCCATGGATAAGTATAGAATTTACCCTCACTTGCCTTCACTGCTCCAATTATTGGAAATACTATCGAAATAATTACCAACCCTAGAAGGAGCGGAATACCAATTAGGACAAAAATTAAAATTATGGAAACCACAAAATAAAGAATGACGCTAATCATCCAATTTACAATATTTTTTCCATGTTTATCTATTACGGGGCTTTCTTCTCGATACATCAACCACATCACTAAAGGCAATATATAACCCGCCATAGGGACTATCGTTCCTGCAAATTGGGATAGATGCATGAATGTACAGTATTTATCGACATCCATTCCCCAATATTCATTCGCATCGTCATGATGAACAATTGAATCATAGTCTTCAAAAAGCTCATTTTTTGCTTTATATTTGAAATCTTCTTTTTCTTGCATTTGTATAAGTTTTTAGTTCAAGCATAAATTAGGTGAAAAATGGCATATTTCAAAATATAAAACATGCTAAATCCTGAAATATATACAAAAACATGATTTTCTTCTACGAATGATGAATTCTCTTTTGACAACTCAAGTTACTCACTTTATTTTATTTTAATGCTTGAATTTAAACACAGTATCTCAAGTCAAATACTTCCCTACAATCGGCATTCTCCTCCCCATACCAAATGCTTTTCCTGAAACTCGTAATACAGGTGCTGTTTGATGTCTTTTAAATTCATTTATATTGACCATTCTCAATATTCGTTTCACAAGTGCTTTATCATATCCCATCGCCACAATTTCTTTTGGGCCTTTTTGTTTCTCGATATACTGAAATAAAATGGTGTCTAAAATATCATATTCAGGTAAAGAATCCGAGTCTTTCTGGTCAGGTCGAAGTTCTGCCGAAGGGGGTTTTGTGATTGTATTCCAAGGAATTATTTCTTCATTCTTATTGATAAATCTAGCCAATTCAAAGACTTCTGTTTTATATAAATCTCCAATCACAGACATTCCTCCACACAAATCACCATAAAGCGTTCCATATCCTACAGCCATTTCACTTTTATTGGTTGTGTTCAATAATATATGACCAAATTTGTTACTCATTGCCATCAACAACATTCCTCGAATACGGGCTTGAATATTTTCTTCAGTTACATTTTCTTTTGTTCCTTGAAATAGGGGCGATAGCAAATGTGTATATTCATTAAAGGCAGACTCAATGGCTATGATGTCATATTGAATTCCTAAGTTTTTTGCCAAATCTTCCGCATCTTTTATGGAATGATCGGATGAATACTGAGATGGCATTAATAAAACTCGAACATTTTCTGCTCCTAGTGCTTTTGACGCAATTACGGCGGTCAATGCAGAGTCTAGGCCTCCCGATAATCCTAAAATCGCCTTTTTAAATCCCAATTTTTTAAAATAGTCCCTAACTCCACATACCAATGCATCATATATCAATTGCATTTTAATTTTGGGTTGCTCTATATTTTGAGTTTCATTGATAATATCATTCAACTCATAGGTTCTTATCGCCTCTTCAAAATAGGGCAATTCTTCATGGATATTTCCATCTCCTGAAATCACAATCGAGCCACCATCAAAAATTAATTCTGTTTGTGCTCCCACGTGATTTACGTAAAAAATGGGCACCTTATACCGATCCGCATTTGCCTTTAATACATGAAATCTATTCGCAGCATGATTAAAGGTGAATGGTGATGCCGATAAATTAAAAACCATATCAACCCCTTGCGGCACTAATAAATCTAAAGGACAAACTTTATATAATGGGTTT
>CAZOHX010000055.1:0-9688 GCA_964579315.1 uncultured Saprospiraceae bacterium | reverse complement strand
ACTGTTTCAAGTGGAGTACCCATATCTACCTCATAGATTCCAGGATTATTGAAAAAGCTATCTAAGGAAACGAGTTTCGTTCCAGAGGAGCGTTTTGTTCCAATTTTAGCGTAAGCTTCTCCCCCATTTTCCAAGATATAAAAAAGTGCCGCTAAAGTTTCTACGTTATTGACAACCGTTGGTTTTCCAAACAATCCATCTTGAGTGGGATACGGTGGTCTGGTTCTTACTTCAGGTCGTTGTCCTTCGATAGAATTGATCAAAGCCGTTTCTTCTCCACAAATATATGCACCTTGTGCTTTGATGATTTTCAAATCAAAATTAAAACCAGAATCTAGGATATTTTCCCCAATTAAGTTTTCCTTCCTTAATTTATCAATGGCTTTTTGAATAATGACAACCGCATCGGGATATTCTGCTCTGATGTATAAAATGCCCCAATTAGCACCCATCACATATCCCGCTGCCATCATGCCTAGCAAGACCATATAGGGTTGTTTTTCCAATAAATATCTATCGGAATACGCTCCAGGGTCACCTTCATCGGCATTGCAAATGATAAATTTGGTATCGTTTGGAGTATCTCTTGCTGATTTTAATTTAAATGCCATCGGGAATCCTGCACCACCTCGTCCACGGATATTGGATAATTCAATTTCATTCAACACTTTCTCGCTCCCCATTTTGAATACTTTCGATAAAACCGTTGCAAAAGCGGTCATTTCGATGCCTTTTTGCGTCAAAACTTGGTGATTATAAGCAAACACATTATAGGCATCTGATCCATCAAAAGACTTCCCTTTGATAATCTTTTTTATATCTTTTTTAGAAACGTCTGAATAATTTTTCCCTTCAAAATGAAAGGCTTTATTTTCATGACAACGACCTAGACAAGTCATGTGACCTATTTCATCTTTGTCAAAATACTTCCCAAGACGTTTGGTCAATTTTTCTTGCTTACCTGAGTTTTTACAAGCTGACCCGTTACAAACATAGACTTTTTTGTTTTTATTATCGGGTTTCATAAAGTCGTAGAAAGACATGGCTCCATACGTATTGGCAGTTCCCATCAGAAATTCATCTGCTAATTTTGCTAATTCTTTCTTTGAGATTGTACCATCTTCAAGAGACAGTTTACCCATTTTATCAAATAGATTATCTTGTATTCCCTTTCGTCCTGATAATTCGCTTAAATTTTTTGACATGTTTTGCTTTTTCTTTCTGTAAAAATAGGGAAAATTGGGGGAACTTTAAAATGGAGAGCTCTTAAAAAAAATTTATAAACTATTCATCATAATGAAATCTACATTGTATTATTGAACATTTTTGATCTACTCCTTTTTTTCCAGATACTCGATATACAAGTCTATGTTCATGTAAAATTCTTCTGGACCAAAAGCCTTTCAATCCATATTTAAGAGGTTCTGGTTTTCCAATTCCCTTAAACGGATTTTTTTTTATAGCCTTTATTAGTTCTTTAATTTTTACCACTTTTTCACTATCCATTTCAATCCAATATTCAAAATCTTCCCATGCTTTTTTTGTAAATTCTATTTTCATCTATACAATTTAATCATCAAGAGAAAAAGAGACTGTTTCGCCATCCTTCAATTCCTTTATTGAATCTTCTAACCTACTCCTATTTTTTGAACTTGATAATAGAAAATCTGTTTCTTTTAAGGCATTGTATTCTCTAATTGACATTATTACAATGGCATCATCGTCATTATTATTTCTAGGTACAATGATTACTTCCATTGATTTACTGACGCTATCAAAGTAATATTTCATCTTAGACCTTAATGAACTTATGGTAATTGCTTTCATACTTTCAATTAATTATTTAAACGTACCCACTAATGTACAAAATTATGTACATCTTTTCAAGTAAAAGCTTTTTTATTTCAATATATATTAAACACTTACTCAAAAACAACCTCCGTAGCCCCAAAACCATATCTAGGATGAAATTCATTTTTAAACTCCTTGACTCCTTTCATATTTTTCAATATTTCAGTAATTTTTGCCTTGAGTTTCCCTTCCCCTACTCCATGAATAATAAAAACCCGATCTACTCCAAGACGAATAGCTTCATAAATATAGCTATAAAAATGATCTTCTTGAATCTGCAAAATATGTGCATGCGTCATTTTATTTGCAGATTTTTTAATCAAATTTTCAATATGCAAATCAATTTCAAGTGGGAAGGAAGCATATTCTTCTGGATGAATTCCTGATTGGCTGGAATAATGTATTTTTGAATGATTTCCTTTTTTTATGGGAATAATTGCATCTCTTACATCTGACTTTTCTCCCTTGCGACTAGCCTTAAAATGCTCAAAAAAAGATAAAGTATAGCCTAGTTTATTGGACAATGGAGCAGTGCCTTTGGACAAAACAAATTTCTTAGCTTTTAAACGTATCTCTCTAGAAAGTGGATTTCCAGTACCCCTTGATCTAATTTCCCATAGTTGCAGATGGATTTTCGGGCTATCATTAAATATTTCAGGATACAATTCCATAATAGGAAAAACTTGACAAGATTGTATTTTATCATCTTTGGTTTTCGGAACAGACGTACTACTTTTTAATGCAAATGAAAAATGAAAGTCTTTTTCAGAATCATTTATCAAGGACACATGGTAATGACTTATGGATCCATCTTCAAATTGAAATGGCTGAAAATGTACCGAAACACCCGTACCTGTAAGTCTGCTACGATATGTTTTTACTTCTTTATCAAAATAATGTGCAATTTCTGGTGCAATTTCTGGAGACAGATTATCTGACTCAATTTCTTTAGACAATGATCTTTGCACCACCACTTTTTTAGGGGATCTAAATTTTTCAAAAACAGATAAAGTATATCCATTCTTATTGGACAAAGGCGATTTACCATGGGCTCTGAAAAATTTCTTTGCTTTCAACTTGATGGTTCTTGTCAAAAGGGCATCCATTCCTGTGGTAGTAATTTGCCATACATCTAATTTAACTTGTGGATTATCATTGAGTTGCTCTATGGTCAAATCATTCAGATAACAAACTTGACCCGCCTGAATTTTATCATTTTTAGTTTTAGGAACACTGGAACTTAACTTCATTTCATAAGCAAAAACAAACTCCTTTTCAGAATCATTAATCAAAGTCACTTTATAATGACTAATAGATTCATCCACAAAATAAATGGGTTCAAAATGAATCGAAATACCCGTATTGGTAATTTTTAAATAAGTTTTTGTCTTAGGGTCTTCATCAGCCACCACTTTTTTAGTCACCTTGGGCACAAGCTTCAAATCCGTTGTCATATCTTCCAAATCCACAGGAATCTCATCTCCATCTTCCAATTCGACCAGCACACTGAGTGCATCTATATAGTCGATGACGGTGGCTATATCTCCTGTATGGATGAGTCTTACTTTTGTTCCTATATCGTATTTCATGGTATATTACTTGAGCAGCTACGGGTTTTCACCCGTAGTTACTTGTGGTGAACCCTTTGGGTTTTATTTGCTTTGCAAATACTTCTTTTCTCTTTCCTTTCGGAATTTTGCGAAGTTCGGTAAATAAATCGTTTCTTTTCTATACTTTTGATGAAAAATTTAGAAATATGAGTTTACGCTGGAAAATAGCACAATCGGCTGAGTTGAAATGGTGGCAAAATTATCTTAAAAAGAAGCCCGAAAGTGATTATCGAATTTGGAAGAAAGCATATTGGACGTCCTTTTTTGAAAGTTTAGATTTATCTATTGAAAAAAATGCTTCTATTTTAGATGCAGGATGCGGTCCAGCGGGTATTTTTATGATATTTGATGATTATAAAGTTACGGCTATTGATCCCCTTTTAGATGAATATGAAGCCAAATTGCCCCATTTTGATAAGAAAATGTATCCATTTGTGGATTTCAAAACGCTTTCTTTGGAAGAATTACCCGATGCTCCACAACATGATTGGGTCTTTTGTCTCAATGCGATTAATCATGTAGATGACCTAGAAAAGAGTTTTCAAAAGTTGGTAGCGGCAACCAAACCTGGGGGGAAATTGGTCGTTTCTATTGATGCACACAATCATAATTTTTTAAAACATATCTTCCGTGCTATTCCTGGAGATATTTTACATCCACATCAACATGGGTTGAAGGATTATGAAGAGATGTTGGCTAGGCAAGGGTGTAAAGTGGAAGCTTCTATTTTGAAGGATGAGGCTTTTATATTTAATTATTATGTTTTGGTGGGGGTGAAAGATACTTAACTAAACTTCCCATCCCCACTGTTCCCAATCTTCAATAAAATCAATATCAGAAAGACTTTCAACCAATGAAACACACTTTCCTAGTTGATGTATTCGATGTATCGTTTCTTCAGCAACCTTAGATGTACTCCAAACCATATTTTTAAAAAGAGAAGGTGTTGGTGATTTCATACCCAATAAATAATAGCCCCCATCGAGTGCTTTTCCCATAACAAAATCAGTTTTATCAAGACTTTGAAAAGCATTTTCAATTATTTCAGGAGAAAGTCGAGCAATATCACTTCCTACTATAACTGCTTTTTCAATTCCATTATCAAATAAAGTTTTGAAAGCATTTTGCATCCTGATTCCCAATTCATCTCCTTTTTGCAAATATTTATCAAAATGATTATCAGACCATCCATCTTTTTCATGAATTCTCACACTATAAAACAAAAATCGCTTACAATCAACAGCTTCCACCACTTTTCGAGTATGATTCAATAAAGATTTATAAATTTTCAAAGCTTGATCATCTCCAACAGAATTAGCCAAGCGCGTTTTTACTTTTCCCTTTTCAGGATTTCTTATAAATACAATCAATCCCCTCTCATTTTTTTTCATAGGCAACTTAATATTAATTTCATTCCACCGACTTGCAAAATTCTCTTTTTTCACAATATATTGCTTCTCAATTTATTTTTAATTACTTTTGCACTTTTTTAAATCAAATAGATAAATAATGGCAACGAATAGAACATTCACAATGATTAAACCTGACGCTGTAAAAAGTGGACATATTGGTGCAATTTTAGCAAAAATTAATGAAGCAGGTTTCCGAATCGTAGCGATGAAATATACAAAATTATCCGCTGAAAAAGCAGGAGAATTTTATGCAGTACACAAAGAAAGACCTTTTTATGGAGAATTGGTAGATTTTATGTCATCTGGTCCTATCGTAGCAGCTATCTTGGAAAAAGATAATGCCGTAGCGGATTTCAGAACATTAATTGGAGCGACTAATCCAGCAGATGCTGCACCAGGTACGATAAGAGCATTATTTGCTAAAAGTATTGGTGAAAATGCTGTTCATGGAGCGGATTCTGATGAAAATGCTGCCATTGAAGGAAATTTTCACTTTGCAGGAACAGAAATGTTCTAATCGAATCACATAGCAAAATATAACTTTAAAAAAGACAATTTGATTTGAGTGTGTGACAAAATGTGGGAATCCATACCATTTGGTAGGCAGGATCGGATAGTGCCGCAGCTACGCTGCTAATTTTCTATTCATCGCCCATTGGGCTATGGATAGTGCCGTGGCTTTGCCACTTTTCCGTTTAATGTGGCAATTGAATAATCAGAATCTCCCATTATGTGTCACACACCCATTTGATTTATTTCAAATGAGTGCGTGACAAACGTGGGAAGCAATTGCATTTAGTACAAAATATATTTTAAATATTCGCTATTCCAAAGCGTTTAATCTTAGTGTTTAATATTTTGCTTTTCAGCACTTTTTAAACTTTCTTACTTTTTGCAAAGTAGGTGACATGTGTAAAGATCTTGAAGTGTATTTTAGTGTTTAATCTTTTAACTTTCAGCTTATACAGTAAAATTGTATCTCCCACTATTTGTCACGCACTCATTTCAAATTGTCTTTTTTTTGTAATTTATCTTCCACGTATCTATCCCCATCTTATTAGAGTTGATTGAAGGTGTACCTACAATAACTCAAATTCATAGACAAACAATGCATTTTTTACAACTCAACTGCACCCCACTCAACTAATCCCCAACCAAGTTGGGAATGACTCCCCCACTCTTCCAAATATAAAAAGTGCTCAACGAGAAAAAAAAATCAAAAAAAACTTGCACTTCTAAAAAACCAATCGTACATTTGCGATAAGAAATGAAGAGAACATTAGAAAATATAGATTATCAAGAAAATACGGAAGCATTAGCGATGTTTGCTAAAGCATTGGCTCATCCTACTCGAATCGAAATCCTAAAACACCTTGAAAACCAATCTTGTTGTTTTACTGGAGATTTAGTAGATGTATTGCCCATAGCACAATCGACTGTTTCTCAACATTTAAAAGAACTTAAAAATGCGGGATTAATTCAAGGAGAATTGAAACCACCAAAAATTAAATACTGTATTCATCAAGAAAATTGGGAAAAAGCAAAAAAACTTTTTGCTAAATTCTTTGAAAAATAATTTTTTTAAAACTAATACTTATCGCTTATTTGCGATAAACAAAATTAATAATTATGAGTAAAATAATAAAAATATTGGGTACAGGTTGTCCCAAATGCAAAACAACAACTGCATTAGTAGAAGAAGTCGTTAAAGAATATAATATTGATGCAGAAATCATAAAAGTGGAGGATATTATGGAAATAATGCAATACAATGTCCTTTCAACTCCTGTGCTAGTTATTGACGAAAAAATAACGATAAAAGGAAGAGTACCTAATAAAAATGAAGTTATAAATCTATTAAAATAAAATACAATGAAACAAGCAAAAGAAATTTGTCCCACCACAACCATGGGAAAAGTCAAAGAAGGTGCATTAATCGTTGATGTCAGAAACAAATCCGAAGTAGAACAAGTAACTTTTGATGTACCCAATTATATGAATATTCCATTAAATGAATTGGAAAACAGAATTAATGAAATTCCCAAGGATAAAGAAATAGTGATGGTTTGCAGAAGCGGCGAAAGAAGTTTGAAAACCACTTATTTTTTGATGAATGCAGGTTATGAAAATGTATTTAATATGCGCGACGGAATCATAAAATGGGCAACCAAAGGATTTCCTACCAAAGGAGATGTAGATGATTTATTGAATGATGCCAGTTGTGATTGCTCTAAACCAAATTGTTGTTAACATGAAAATATTGATTTTATGCACAGGAAATTCTTGTAGGAGCCAAATGGCAGAAGGCTTTTTGAAAGCATTTGATAAAAACCTACAAGTTTTCTCAGCGGGAACAAAACCCAGTACATCCGTTCATCCAAATGCCATAAAAGTAATGAAACAATTGGGAGTTGATCTATCAAAAAACTATCCCAAATCTGTCCATGAATTTTTAGATCAAACATTTGATTATGTCATTACGGTTTGTGGTGGTGCAAAGGAGAGCTGCCCCATATTTACAGGAGAAGTCAAAAACAGATTGCATATTGGATTTGAAGATCCCGCAGATGCGACAGGCACAGAAGCAGAAATATTATCCGAATTCAAGAAAATCCGCGATGAAATACTTAGAGATTTCTTTGCTTTTTACAATATCGAAATAAAAACTGAATTATGAAAAAGTCCTTAAACCCAAACACAAAGTAATATGTTCGATTGGATACAAAATATTGCAGATTGGTTGGTCTTTGATGTAGTACATTTGAAGAAAGGACAACATTTGGCAGAAGCCTTGAATTTCTTTATTTATGATACGACAAAAATACTTTTATTACTTTTCGTCATTATCTTTTTAATGGGAATTATCAACAGTTATTTCCCGATTGACAAAGTCCGTAACTTCTTATCCAGAAACAAATTATACGGTTTTGAATACTTAATGGCAAGTCTTTTTGGTGTAGTCACCCCATTTTGCTCTTGCTCATCCGTACCTTTGTTTATTGGATTTGTAAAAGGCGGGATTCCGTTGGGAGTTACCTTTGCTTTTTTAGTTACATCACCCTTGGTAAACGAAGTTGCTATTGGTCTATTTATAGGGCTTTTTGGCATGAAAATGACAGCGATTTATGTCATAAGTGGCGTTTTGTTAGGTACGATTTCAGGGATGATTTTACAAAAATTAAAATTGGAACGCTATCTAACTCCTTGGGTAAAACAGGTTTTAGAAAATGCTCAAAAAGAACAAGATGCCTTTATTGCTGAAAAACAAACATTCAAACAACGATTACCAATCATATGGGGTGAAGTACTCAATATTTTGAAAGGGGTCGTGCCTTATGTCATTGTAGGTATAGCTATTGGTGGATTGATGCACGGATATATTCCCGAAGGATTTTTTGAAAAATATATGAGTAAAGACAACCTTTTTGCGGTTCCAATCGCAACTGTTTTAGCAGTTCCCATGTATTCAAATGCGTCAGGAATTTTGCCAGTAGTACAAGTATTGGTTTCAAAAGGGATTCCAATTGGAACTGCGATTGCATTTATGATGGGTGTTGTTGGATTGTCATTTCCAGAAGCCATGCTCTTGAAAAAAGTCATGACTTTTAAGTTAATCGGTATTTTCTTTGGTGTAGTTACACTTTGTATTATTATTTCAGGTTATTTATTTAATATGGTTCTTTGACAAATTTCACACATTAGGAAAAGTAACATTCAAAATCAATTTGAGAAAACCCCTGTTGTGTTGGAATTATCAAAAAACATTTAATATTCTTTTAAAATGAAAAAATTAATTTATATCTCAATTTTAGGATTTTTCTTAACGGCTTGCACACCTCAGACACAGCATGACATAACGAAAACCGAACTAAAGACAAACACACCATCCATAAAGGTTATTGATACTGACTTTTCAAAAGGTAGATTAAGTTTAGAACACGACTTATCGCTTACTGATTTAGAAAAATTTCATGGTCACTTATGTGATGGTTTGGTAGTTGGTTTTTTAGGGATAAAACAAGGACTGGATGTACTTTATCCCAATGGAATTGTGGATAGAACAAACACCCGTATTGTAAGTAAAAGTTCGCCTTGTCTAACAGATGTTGCCGTTTATATTTCGGGGGGAAGGTATCAATTTAATTCCTTTTATGTAGATAATTCTATTAAAAATGGGTTTTACATCATCCAACGAAAAGACAACAAAAAAGCAGTTTTGGTCAATTTAAATAAAGGAGTAAAACCTGTTATGATTAAAGAGCTTGGGGCAAAAGCCGTAAAAGGTGAATTACCTGCTTGTGACTTAGATAAACTCAAAAAAATGGAAAATGATTTTTCAAAAAAATTACTTTCTACCAATCCTAAAGACAACTTTACAGTAACAGAGATTACTAATTTTGAATGGAAACCTGTTTTAAAAAACGATTATATCAAAACTGATATTTTGAATAAAAACAAATCCAATTGTAATCAATAAGTGCGGTTTTGTGCATTTTATTTTTCGGTACTCAAGATCGAATTTGTCCATCTCCACGTACCACCCATTTGTAACTAGTCAATTCATTCAATGCCATCGGTCCCCGAGCATGCAATTTTTGGGTACTGATACCAATTTCTGCCCCCATCCCAAATTGTGCTCCATCCGTAAACGCAGTAGAAGCATTTGCATAGACTACAGCTGCATCTACCTGATTGAAAAATAGCTCAATAGTAGAAAGATTTTCTGCAATAATCGCTTCACTATGTTTAGAACTATGTTGATAGATATGATCAAGTGCTTGTTGCAGATTATCCACCGTTTTGATGGCCATTTTC
>CAZOHX010000054.1:0-9707 GCA_964579315.1 uncultured Saprospiraceae bacterium | reverse complement strand
TATAAATACATTGGTCAATCACAATAAAGAACGAAAACTAGTTCAACAACAAATTTTAGATGAAGCAAATAAAATGGTCATCAGTCCAGTCCCTAATTCAATAGTTCTATATCATCCCGATTGGCATATTGGGGTATTAGGAATCATTGCATCAAGAATTAGCGAATTATACTACCGTCCAACTATCATTCTTACACTAAAAGATGGTTTAATTGTAGGTTCTGCAAGAAGTATAGCAGGGGCAAACATCTATCAAGCTTTAGAAAATTGCAAAGCATGCTTACATGAATTTGGGGGACATCAATTTGCAGCAGGGCTGAAATTATATCCTGAACAACTGGATTCTTTCAAAATTGAATTTGAAAATTCAATTAAACAGCAAGTATCAAAAATTGATTTATTCCAAAAAATTTCTATTGCTAGTAAATTAGACTTTCAAGAGATAAATGCATCATTTTGGCATGATTTGAAACGATTGGCCCCTTTTGGTCCCAAAAACAGGAATCCCATATTTCTTAGTACAAATGTAATGGATACAGGAAAATCAAAGATTGTAGGTTTAGATCATTTAAAATTAGAAATAACTCAAAATCAATCTGAACCCATCTCTGGTATTGCATTCAAACAAGGAGAGCATTTGCAAAAAATAAAGCATAAAAGCTTTGACATCTGTTATAATATCCGTGAAAATGTGTGGCAAGGCAAATCCAAATTAGATTTACATGTTAAGGATATTAAGTAGGTGAAGTTACGCAAATTTTATTTTTGATGCTTTTTAATGGAGCCTGCCTACTAAATGGTAAGTAGTTGAGTCAACCGATTTATGTAAGCGTAGTTGCGGATTTCAAGGCACTTACCTTTCAATTTATCACTAAACTTTGTACAAAAATACAAACTTTAAATTTAGCACAAAACCCACTATTTTATTTTTATTTTGTTTTCTATTGATTTTCTCATTTTCATCAAGTTCAAAAAAGTCATTGACAGGTTTCTTAAATAGGTTTGAAAGTCTTAGTGATAAAACTGTTGATGGTATATATCTGTTTTTCTCAATTGAACTTATCGTTTGACGTGATACTCCAATTTTATTCGCAAGTTCTTCTTGTGTTAAATCTAATATTGCTCTTTCAATCTTTAGTCGATTTTTCATTTATTCATTCGTTTTAAAAATTGAAAATAAAAGACTTGAATACTCAATAAAATCCATAATATTTTCCAATCTCCGACACCTTCAAAATATCCTTGCTGTTTTTCAGAAATTAAATTTGCTATATAGTTAAATAATGGATTTGTTAGTAGCGTAATTATGACACCTGTAATAAATGCAAAAGTATAAGATTGCATTCTTAAAGATGTTATTAGTTCATCTTCTATTTTTTCTTTTGAAATAGAAATGAGTAATAGTCCTACTAATATTCCATATTTGGCTGTTAGTTTTAGGTCAATATTTTCAATTGAAAATTTATTCAAGAAAAAAGCTATTAATGATATTAAGATTATTCCAATTCCAATTTTCTTAAATCTGTTTGGTAATTGATAATGTTTCATCCTTTCCAAACTTTTCCTTTCGCATTCCATAAATGATTTTACATTCATAATTTTATTTTTTAATGTTTGATGATAAATATATTCGATACAAAGATAAACATATTTTACATTATGACAAATAAACTTTACAAAATTAAATAAAAAAATTCATCTTATTGATTCGATTTTCTAATACGGATGATATTTTCTCTGCTTATGCTTAACAAATATGTGCCAACAATAACTCAAGTTTACATCCTAATAATGAAACTTTTTAACTCAATTGTACTGCACTCAATTTAATAATATACAAAAAGCTAACTCTTACTTAAATAATTAGTGGTTGGATTTTTTTTAAAAAAAATATGATTTTCATCACTGTCCTTGTAATATTAGTAAAAAATTGTATATTTGCATTTGTTATATTTGATTTTTAGTATTATTTATAATCAAATATGTTGAACAATCATTTTCAAGAAATAAAAATTCTAGTATGGAAAATTCTGAGTCATGGAAAAATACTAAAGCGGGAAAAGCTTTAGAAACAAGATTAAATGATGAGCATGTCGTACATGCAATGAATAGAATTTTAGATAGATTAGATGCTATTGAAAATACCTTAAATACACTACATGAAGCGCCAGGAATGGTGTGTATGGTAGCAGATATGGCAGATGATACTATAAATACATTGTCTAGCAATGGAATTGATATTGATGAACGTTTAAAAGCTGCACTACAAATTGCAGAAAAGTTAACAGCACCTGAAATGGTTCAAAAAATTGACAGCTTTATATCTGCGATGAATCATGCTCCAGGGTCTATTAGTATGGCAGTAGATATTGTAGATGATATTGCAAAAACATCTTCAAACAATGGAATTAATATCGATGAAAGATTAAGAGGTGCTTTAGAAATTGCAGAAAAATTGACGGCTCCTGAAATGGTTGCCAATATCAATAATCTAGTGGAATTTTCAAAACAAGCTCCTAGCACAATCAGTATGGTAGTTGATATTGCAGATGATGCAGTAAGTACAGCATCCAAAAGAGGGGTTGATGTAAATGAAAGATTGCAATCTGCACTTGTATTGGCAGAAAAATTAACAGCTCCAAAAGTTGTAGAACAACTTACGGGGATGTTATCTATGATGGATCAAAGTAGCGGTTTGATTGCAATGGCTGCAGATAGCTTCGATAGTATCATGCAGACTGCTATTGATAAAGGTATAGATCCTCAAGAATTTGCAGGGCAAATATTTGGCGTAACAACCAAATTAGCAAGTTTAATGAGTACAGATGAAATGAAACAAATTCTTGAAAGTGGCATTTTTGATGTGCAGACATTAAAAATTATGGGTGCAGCCTCCGAAGCACTAGTAGAAAGCAATCAAGCACCATCGAAGAAAGTAGGTATGTTTGGTATGCTTCGAGAAATGAAAGATTCTGATATGCAAAGGGCTCTTGGCTTTTTGACAACATTTGGTCGATTGTTTGGAAAAAAACTCGGCTAATATATTTTTAAACTAAATTTTTAAACTAATATGGCACATCATCAAGTTATCGTTGTGGGTGGAGGAACTGCAGGATTGGCAGTAGCAGCTCTTTTGCGAAACCAAGAGAACCCACCAGAAGTAGCAATTATTGAACCAAGCGAAAAGCATTATTATCAACCAATTTGGACTTTAGTAGGAGCAGGTGTTTTTGATAAAAGCATCTCGGAAAAGAATGAAGCTGATTTCATTCCTTCTGGAGCCACATGGATAAAAGACTACGTAGCTAGTTTCGATCCTGATAATAATACAGTATCTACTAAAGATGGATCTTCCTATACTTATGACTATTTGGTCGTAGCTGCAGGTATTCAAATCAATTGGGATGCGATTCCAGGCCTAAAAGAGAGTGTAGGGAAGCCAGGAACTGGCGTTTGTTCTAATTATTCATTTGAGACCGTGGGTTCTACATGGGACAATTTACAAAATCTAAAAAAGGGAAGAGTAATTTTTACACAACCTAATACTCCAATAAAATGCGGTGGAGCTCCTCAAAAAATTATGCATTTGACATGTCACTATTTGCAAAAGCACAACAGAAATAAAGATGTAGAAGTTGTATTTGCTTCAGCTGGTGGTGGAATGTTTGCAGTTGCAAAATATAAAAAAGCACTGGATAAAATTGTTAAAAGAAATGGAGTAAACACTCAATTTGGGCACAATTTAGTATCCTTAGATGTAGAAAATAAAAAAGCTACTTTTGAAGTGCTTGCCACTGGTGAAAAAGTAGAAATGGGTTATGAAATGATCCATGTTACTCCACCAATGGGTCCCCCAAATTTCATCAAGGAAAGTCCTTTGGCAGCCGAAACAGGATGGGTAAGTGTGGATAAATATACCACTCAACATACAAAATATCCAAATGTATTTGCCTTAGGTGATTGTTCAAACTTACCTACTTCAAAAACAGGTGCAGCTATACGTAAACAAGCACCTACTCTTGTTGAAAATTTGACAGCAGCAATGAATGGTAAACCCATGACAGCAGCTTATGATGGTTATACATCTTGTCCTTTGGTTACTGGATATGGTAGATTAATTTTGGCAGAGTTTGATTATAACAAAGAGCCAATGGAGTCATTTCCATTTGACCAATCTCAAGAAAGATATAGTATGTATGCACTAAAAGCATATGCATTACCCAATCTTTATTGGCATGGAATGTTGAAAGGACGTAAGTTCTAAAAGAGAAAATATAAATCATTTAAAAAATCACTCAAATAATTTTTGAGTGATTTTTTTTTGTAAAGGGGAATATAATGAAGTGGTTCTCCACTAAATACCTCCATGAAAAGCATAAAAAGACTTAACTCCAGCCATCAATTCTTTCAATCGACTTTCATCTATATCATTTTTCCAATTACCCATTTTTTTAACCCAAGAACCAATAATGATTGCATCCGCAATAGGTAAATAAGTATTTAGATTATTTAAAGTAACTCCAGATCCAACGATAACAGGCAAATCTGTAAATTTTCTAACAGTTTTAAGATCTGCAGGATTAGTTGAGACCCCTGTTGAAACTCCTGTAACGATTAATCCATCACTTCTAAAAAATTGTGCGGCTTTAGCCGTTTCTCCAATAGATATATCATTGGTTATACTATGAGAACTATGTTTTTTCTTAATATCTGTCCAGATTGCAATATCATCCGCACCAATTTGTTTTCGATATCTTAGCAAATCACCAGCTTGAGCATCCATATAGCCTTCATCAGCAACATGACCAAAAACATAACCTTCTGCTCTAATAAAATCAAGATTGGCGGCTTTTGCAATGGCTAGTGCTTCTTTATTGGCTCCTGCCAAAACTTGAATACCAACGGGCATTTTTATTTTTTTACGAATTTTAGTTGCAATTACAGATAAGAATGCAACGATTTCTGGACCTACCGATTTGGTATAAGGTACATCAAACATATTTTCGATAATAATGCCATCAAAGCCATTTTGCTGAAAAGCCATAGCTTGAGAAATAGCTTTTTTGATAATATCTTTGTCATTTTCTTCATAAAAAGGTGTTCCTGGAAGAGCTAGTACATGCACCATTCCAATCAAAGCACATTTATTCTTAGGAAAAATTCTAATAAATGACATTTTTAGCAATTATGACAATATGAAGAAATTATTTTTTTCGATAATTTTTTTTCCCGTTTCTATGATTATTATTTCGATTACGAGACTTATTGTTCTTATTATTACTTTTTCTCTTGCTTTTATTCTTATTGCTACTTGGACGATGAGATCTCAAATTTTCAATAGGATTTTCATCCATGACCAATTGACCTTCACAAAGAATTTCAAAATCTCTTCGAATAATATCATCACTCACATAATGCTCCTTATTCCAAGTAATATATGCCAATTTCATATAAGACAAAATCACACCAACATATCTCTGTTTCATTGCTTCATCTTCCAATGAAATTGCTTTTGAGATCATAACCCTGACATTGTTTCCGTAATGGCGAAAACGTTTATTAGTTACTGGATAATGTAATTTTGCTGGTTTTTTTTCAACTTCTTCTCTGGTTATAACTTCGCCATTAGGCAATTCGACATCCAAGTCAAAATTTGCAATTCGAAAAACATGTTTCCATAATTTAGACTCATTATTCTCAAGATTTCGATCATTTGGATTCATTTGTTGCATCAAGCTGATAATAGCTTCCACAAATTTTTGTCTTTCTGCCTTATCTTTAATTATCTTGGCGTGTTGTACTAATAGTTGAATATTCCGACCATATTCCGGGATAACCAAAATATCTTTTTCAGAATTGTATTCCATATTGTGATGTACTGCTAAATTACTCATATTTTATTTTATTCTACTGTAACTGATTTTGCTAAATTTCTAGGTTGATCCACATTGCATCCTCTTAATTCTGCTATATAATATGATAACAATTGTAAAGGAATGACCGACAATAATGGTGTCAAAGGCTCATCCGTACTCGGTATTTCGATGGTATGATCTGCCAAATGTTTAATTTCTTTATCTCCCTCAGCAACAATTGCGATGACCTTACCTTTTCGGGCTTTGACTTCTTGAATGTTACTGACTATTTTATCGTATGCACTTTGATTGGTTGCAATAACGACTACGGGCATATTCTCATCTATTAATGCAATCGGGCCGTGCTTCATTTCTGCAGCGGGATAACCTTCTGCATGTATGTAAGAAATTTCTTTTAATTTCAAAGCTCCTTCTAAGGCTATTGGGAAGTTATAACCACGCCCTAAATAAAGAGCATTAGTTGCATCTTTTATTTCGGATGCAATATATTGTATTTTTTTTGCACTTTCTAATATTTTCTCAATTTTGGCAGGAATTCGTTCCAATTCATTCAATAATTGCAAATAATAAGACTTTGGAATAGTGCCACGCTTATATCCCAGTTCAATTGCCATTAAGGACAATGTGGTGACTTGACCCGTAAATGCTTTGGTTGATGCCACCCCGATTTCCTGACCTGCATGGATATAAGACCCTGCATCTGTTAACCGAGCGATAGAAGAACCTACAGAATTGATGATTCCATATAAAAAAGCACCTTTATCTTTTGCCAAATTTAAAGCAGCCATTGTATCAGCTGTTTCTCCTGATTGAGAAAGACCAATCACCACATCACTTGGAAGAATAATCGGATTGCGATATCTCAATTCCGAAGCATATTCAACTTCAACGGGTATTCTCGCTAATTCTTCAAATAAATATTCCCCAATCAATCCTGCATGCCATGATGTACCACAAGCAGCAATTATAATCCGATTTATATCTTTTCTATGCTTATAAAGCTCACTAATCCCTCCAATTTTTATCCAACCCTCTGCTGCATTGATACGTCCCCTCATACAGTCCGCCATACTTTTAGGTTGCTCATGAATTTCTTTCATCATAAAGGAGTCATAATCACCTTTTTCAATAGCATCAATCTTCAATTCTAATTCTTGTATAAAAGGTGTCTGAATATTATTGTTAGTATCTACAATTTGATATTCTCCATTTCTTTTCAAAACGACTATCTCTTCGTCATTGATATAAACTACCTTATTGGTATGTTCAATAATCGGCGTAGCATCAGATGCCAAAAAAAGCTCATCATCTCCAATTCCTAGCACTAAGGGACTTGCTTTCCTTGCAGCTACAATTTTATTGGGATCCATACGATCCATTACCACAATAGCGTATGCTCCTTCAATTTTAGAAAGAGAAATCCGAATTGCATCTTCTAAAGAAAGATTGTCTTGTGATTGTATTTCTTCAATCAAATGAACCAACACTTCTGTATCCGTATCACTTTCAAAATGATGCCCCAATTTTATAAGTGCTTCCTTAATAGGTGCATAATTTTCTATAATACCATTATGAATAATTGCCAAACGGTTATTTCCAGAAAGATGGGGGTGAGAATTGACATCATTTGGTGCTCCGTGTGTTGCCCAACGGGTGTGCCCCATCGCTAAAGTGCCATCAATCTTTATCCCTTTCGTAAATTCTAAAAGATCATTTACTTTACCTTTTTTCTTAAATACATTGAGTTCTCCATTTAAAATAGCCACTCCTGCACTATCATATCCTCTATATTCTAACCGCTTCAGACCATTAATAATGATAGGGAAAGCTCTTTTCTTTCCGATATAGGCAACAATTCCACACATATAGTATTATTTAGTTGAAAAAATTTATAATTGAGTATATGTAATACGAATTTTTGGAGAATAAGTTGTATGTCCAGAACCAAAAAATATGGATCGTCTTAAATCCGAAGGCTTCGGAGAAGATCTTAAAATAATCGTAGTAGGCGTATCACCTTTTAATGCAGATTGTAAATAGGAAGAAATATTTAATTCATATTTTTTCAGACCATCTTTTTCTATTAATTGTCCCCCAAAGTACCTATAATTTTTGGCAGTAAAAGCATGAGCTGCATCCGCAATAAAAGTCAATTGTCCATCATCCGATTTTGTAGCTAAAACCAATTGATTATTATTCAAAATACCTTCGGGATCGGTCACATCTGCAATATAAAATTCTAAAACAGCTTTATTGATGAGTACATTATCTAATTGATCTAAATCTTGCAATTGAATTTCAACGTTGGTACCTGAAAGTCCTTGTATATAACAATAATCAGTATCTCCATTGATACTCTTTTCACATTCAGAACCTGTATAATCGTAATCTAAATGCTCAAGAACAGCTCCACCCTCAAAGAAATAGTTAAATTGTTTTCGTTCCCCATTTTTTGAATAATAAATACTCATTCGAGAATTAATCGTTTTAAAACGTAGATTGGTCAAATGACCGCTACCATCTTTTCCTGCTATTCGAAATCCTTTGATAATTTCCTTAAAATCTCCATTATCAGTATATGTCATACTATCAATATCCATTAATTTTTGGGCATAATCTGCATCCAAATGAATATTTACATGTGGAGCTAAGTTCACGGTATCTACACTACCATCCGTTTTCACATTATAAATAAGTACACTATCTCTATCATTTCGAAAAGTAGCAGAGCCGATTACTTTACTATCATATGCAAACGATTGATTAGAATAGACTTTTTCTAAATTATCCGATATTAAATCTGTCAATTCATAGACTTCAATGGTATTCATTATGGTAGTATCTTCCATGAAATTAGGATCAGCCAAGGCTAACCTTAGCACAATTGAGTCTAAGGTAGCATCTTTAAAATTGGGAGCTATATACTTAGCTGGTAAGCTCAACTGTGCAAAAATATCTGCTGACATTTTTCCGAAAATAGGATCTGACAGGTTTCCAATGGCATAATTATCCAATAATTTTGGGACAATTCCAGTGTTTGAATAAACTAAAACAGAATCTTCAGTTACTGTTTTTACCTGTACATTGAGCGTTTTTGAATTTAATTGACTATGGTCACTATCAAGTAAATCAGATCCTACTACGATTGGGTCATTGCATGCTTGCAAAAAGCCAAATACAATCAAAAAATAAAATAATTTATTAATACTTTTCATATTGAAACTAAAATATATTGGTGTGGAAAAATGCCGACATTTTATTTGTAAAATGTCCACTTTTCAAAGAGTAAAAATAGCTTAAAAAAGTTGTATGAATAATTATCTTTTTTAAACCAATTTTAAGATTATCTGCAAATATCTCAAAAATCTTTATAGATGAAGATTTTTATTAAAGAGAATTTTAAAATAAATTGATTTGAATTGGGAAACTTCTATTTCAAAAACTTAAAAAGATGACACATTCTTAATAAAGGTGCCATCTTTTGAGATTATTTTTTTATAATACTATTCAACTTCTTCTTGTACTAAAAGACTTTTATAAAATTCTAAATATGCAGGCAAATAGGAAGCTTCATCTTGAAATTCTAAAACAGGCTTTTCTCCTTTCTCCAACAAATCAGAAATATCGGGAGTCATAGTTTCACTCCCTTTAATAACAGCATCTGAAAAAGCAATAGCTCCTTGATGTAAACAGATTAAATTATCTTTTGCATAAGGTAACAAATCAGACTCTTCAATTTGATTTACTGCTGCCTTTTCTAAAAAGCCTTTATCATACTTCTGCTCAAAAGTATTATTATAAACAGAATAGATAATTTTAGAATCATTGAAA
>CAZOHX010000053.1:0-9739 GCA_964579315.1 uncultured Saprospiraceae bacterium | reverse complement strand
TAATTGACTTACATCATTTGATATTGAATTACATAATGTTCGAAGGGGCAAACTGTAAATCAATTTAGCTGGAAACTTTATACTTCTTTGATTTCTTATAAATAAAAATGGCATTATAGATGCCCATGTTTTTCCAGCACCTGTTGGAACGGAAAGAATGATATTTTTCCCTTTAAAAATATACTCCGCAACTTTTAGCTGATAACCATATGGCTCTGGAAAACCTGTCATTTCATGGTAGAATTCTGTGTACTCTGAAATCAAATTTCTCATTTTCTAAAATTTTTCATCAAATAAACCAAATCCCAAAATCATTCACCACAAAATTAAACCCCCACCTACCGAACTCACCACCATACCCCCAAAAAAAATCCAAAACTCACTTTCCAACCAAATCTGCAGCATACCCCAATGCTGCCAACACATCGTTTTTACTCAATTGAGGAAAATCGTCTAAAATTTCAGGAATAGACATATCCGCAGCAAGATAGCTAATAATATCTTGGACCGTAATGCGCAGCCCTCGAATACAAGCCTTCCCACTTCTTTTTCCTGCTTCAGTAGTAATATATTCTTTATAATCAATCATGTTGTTAAGATATAAAAAATTAAAAGTTTTATTCCCCCACAAAACCCAAACGCTCCACAGCCAGTCGCAAATGCACCAACAAATCCTCAGGCTCCACAATCTCAATCCCTTGATGATAATATCCCAAAATAAAATTCATCAATCCATAATATTTATGATTTACCATACATTGAAAGTGATACGTATTTTCTTCAATTCCATCTGTGATATATGCCTTTGTCAATGGAAATCGCTCAATTAATTCATTTCTTGCACCCACTTTCAATACCAATTCTACCATCCTTTGATTATTGTCCACAATCCGAAACGGATCAGTAACTTGGATGATATGTTTGCCTTCATTTTTCCACTTCTCTTCCAATAATTTGACTCGTTTGATACGTGAAATTCTAAAATGCCGAAGTCCTTTTTTATCAATATCGTAGGCTTGTAGCGTATCTTCGGGTGGACTCACATAAAAAGGTTCAACTTGTCTATGAGTAATAACATTACTGTTTGAAGACTGATAATCTTCCAAGATGATTTGTCGTTTTTCATCTTTCGCCTGCATCAGTAAATCCACTTTGGTCAGATATGGCTTTTTCAAATAAGCATAGCCCAATCGTTTGAAATCATAAAGTGCAGCCAATTTTTTCTTCAAAATTTTACCACGCTTGGTGTGTGCCGCAATCTGATCAATAGCTTGATGTAAAAGTACTTGGTCTTCTTCCGAAAAATGTAAAAGATCTTTGAGTTGGGAGAATGGCTGAACTTGTTGTAATCCATAACGATAATTGGAATCAAAATCCAAGACAAATCCAACATTTAAAATGGCATTAAAATCATTAGTGATAGTGTCCGTACTGACGCCATATTGCTGTGCCAATTGTTTTTTGGTATATCGATACGGACTTTCTACTAAGGTGATTAATATCCGTAGTACTCTGGTTTTATATCCATATTCGTGCTCAATCGCCATTTGGTATTCGTTTTTTTAGAGTGTGTCATAAATTAAAACAACATTAATTTATAACAGTAAGCTAAAGGTAAAAAAAGTTTTACTATTATCGTTATTTTGTTACAAATTTAATATTTCCCTTATTGAACTCACTCCCCCACTCCCCAAAAAGATATGCTAAATCAAAGTCCTAACCAAACCAAACCCCATACTCCCCTTGGTTCCAAATCCAGAAAAATAGCCCACTTCAATCAATTCTTTTGGAGCCGTAATTTCAAAATCAAATAAATATCCCCGTATTTTTGAATTTTTGACAACATCGTCCTCCTTAATAGAAACAAGTACAGATTTTGGAGTAGATAAAATGGAAATAGACGTTTTCCCAATAGGCAATGGAGCATTTTTCGTAATAGGACTACTTTGAAATTTATGAATCAAATTCCTAAAAAACAAAGCTGAAAATGCTGAATCATCCAATGGATGCAAATATTTCGGATATTTGTCATTTTCTTTTTGAAAAGGAATACAACATCCCGTTTCAAATCTAAATTTCATTTTATTTTCAAAAACGGGTTGTTCAAGTACTTCAACCTGTGCCACTTGAAAATGAGCTCCATATTTTTGATTGCCCAAAAAGACATCATCTTCCGAATTGAAAAGTCCAAAAATAAAATGATTCAATGCATCATTGATTAAAAAGGAAATATCCAAAGTCGTAGGACCTTCTTGACATTCAAAGAGTTGATTTTGTTTATGAATGCGATACCTAGCGGGATTAAGTTTACCAAAAGTAAATAATTTATACTTTCGCCCATCTTTTTCATAACCATGATCATGCAACCATGTAGAAAATTCTTGATCTGCTTTTGAGATTACTTTATAAATCCAAGATTGGATATAATATTGATAATTGATAGGTAATTTAACGCCATTCCTGTGGTTTAATGTGATTCTTATTCTCATTTTGAGTACGATTAAAGTGTTTGATAATACAATTACATCGTAAATGTAATCCAAAAACTATAAATACACAAAATATAGAATATCCTTTTTAAATAAGTCTTGGTTTGTTGGAAACTCACAAATTTTATAAAATGAAAAGAGTGCGTGACAAAATGTGGGAAGCAAGTGCGATTTGAACAAAATCTCTTTTAAATATTTGCCATTCCAAAACGTTCAATTTTAGTGGTTGGTATTTTACAGTTAATAATTTTTATCATAGATAAAATTTAGGAAAGTGTTTTGCCTTATTATTCTGAAAAGTTCATAAAAATTGGAAAATATTTCACAAACTCAAAAAATCTTACAAAAAGCCCCCAATCACAAAATACTACTCCGAAGGAGCCTCATAAGGCATTTTCTTCTTACTCAATATTCGACGATATCGCTCAGGATGCAAGCGTATATCCTTCAAAAGTAAATCCAAATCAACAGTTGCCTTATTGATTTCATCATACAATTTTTTATCATTAATCAACAAGCCAAGCGTACCTTTATTAGAATTGATTTTCTTCAAAACATCTGAAAGAGAAGCAACAGCCACATCGATCCCTTCCATAGAAGCATTTAATTTCACAAAAGACGATTTAGCCGTTTTAATCGTTTCTGTAGTTTCTTTAATAGTATTATCCAAATTTGCAGATTTGATCTGTGCTGAAATACTAGCAACATTATCAATAATACGATTAATTTCAGTATTTTTTTGTGCAATGTTGGAAGTTACTAATGAAAGATTATTTAATAATGCATCAATCTTATTTGCTGATTTCCCAATCATTACATCTAATTTTTGGGTAGTAGATTTTAGGTTGGCAATGATATTCTTTATATCATCTACAGCTTCATTTCCCCCCTTTCCACTACCTGAAAATTGAGCTTTCAAACTATCCACCAATTCACGCATTCCATCATTGGCAACATCGATATAAGCCTTCATATCTTCAGGTGTACCCGCCATAGATTGCATAAAGTTTCGCAAACGACCTTGCAATCGATCTCCATCTTGTGCACAATTGACACCATTACACGGTTCGTTAAATCTGAGATAAATCCCTTTCCCCCCCATCATGTTGGTACTCACAATTTCCGCAACGGTATTTTTAGGAATTTGAGTGCCATTATCCAAGGCAAGCACCACTTCTAACTTTCGATTATCATCTGGCTTTTGATATATATCCCCAACGATTCCTACTTGAAATCCATTGATAAATACTCCTGCAGATCTTGCTAAACGATCTATTTGGTCATACTCCACATAATAATGGTCTGCGGTAGAAAAAACATTTTTACCTTTTAAAAATTTATAACCTAAGATCAAGGCAGTGATAGCAATGATAGTAAGGAGTCCGATTTTAGCTTCTTTTGACATAATCAATTTATAATTCAAAATTTTCGATAGTTTTTCACTCAAAACATATTGCGTTTTGGCAAAATATGTGCAAAAATAGTCATTTCATTAGAAAGTCCTAATTTTCGACCGTATCTTTATACGACTGAAAGGCTTCAAAGATTGCAAAAGCCATCTTTTTTTGTCCATTTGTCGTGGCTAAACCTTTATTATCCTTGGTATTGGTCAAATATCCCGTTTCAATCAATACACTGGGCATAGTCGTTTGTCGCAATACTACAAATCCTGCCTGCTTTACGCCTCTATTTTTCAACGCTGTATTATCTCTGATAGCATCTCCTATTTGTGAAGCAAAAAATATACTTTGTTCTAAAAATGCATTTTGAAACATAGATAATACGATATGACTTTCATCTGAATTTGGATCGTAGCCATCATAATTGTTTTCAAAATCAGATTCCAGTAAAATAGCAGCATTTTCCCTTTTGGCAATTTCTAAATTTTCTTTAGCGGTATGCAATCCCATGACATATACTTCTGATCCATGAATCCCACTGGCATTTTCCATAGCATTGCAATGAATTGAAATAAATAAATCTGCTTCCAATTGATTCGCCAATTCGGCTCTTTGATGTAAAGGAACAAAAACATCCGTAGAACGAGTATAAATTACTTCAATATTTGGAAAATTAGTGGTAATTAAACTCCCCAATTCCAAAGATATTTTTAGTGCAATATCTTTTTCCATAGTTTCAGATCCTAAAGTTCCACTATCCTTACCTCCATGACCAGGGTCAATGACTATTTTTTTTATTCGGTACTCAAATTGGGATTCACCAATATCTTTGATAAATTTGTGGAAAAATTTAACGTTTTCATAACAACACGGATTAGGAGTTATATGCGTTAAGGTATATATTGTAGCTTGTTTGCCACTTACATGTATAATCATGTTAAAGCTTAATACTACAAATAAAAATAATTTTCTCATTTTACTAGATTGATGGTTGTCTGTGCATTATCCATACAAATTACATGACAAATTTACATATTTTGTCAAAAAACTTACTCATAAGACTGATTATAACACCTTTTTAGGCGTTATGGTTGTCTTATTGATGAGCATTTCATCTAGTTTTGCACAAATCTCAGATAGTATTCCATTATTAGATAGTCTCGATATTGGAGTAGATTCTTTACATTTAGATAGCATTCATCACGAAGTGTTGGATGTAAATATTTCAAAAGATGCATTAAACGACCCTGTAGAATATGATGCCAGAGATTCTATGATTTATGATATTGATGGTAAAAAAATTCATTTATATGGAGAAGCATCTGTTAAATATACTACACTTTCTATCACAGGAGATTATATCATTTTTGATTATGATAAAAATGAAGTGATTGCTAGTTATTCCATAGATAGTTTACATCACAAACATGGGATTCCGCAATTTCAAGATGGAGATCAAAAGTTTTCAGCAGATAGTATGCGGTATAATTTCATCACTCGAAAAGGAATTGTATATGACGTGACGTCCCAATATAATGACATGTATATCCATGGCAGCAAAGCTAAATTCATCAGTAAAGATACAACCAAAACAGATCGGGCAGATGATATTATTTATAGTAAAAATGCCATTTTCACGACTTGTGATGCTACAGAACCACATTTTGGAATACGTAGTAAAAAGCAAAAAATGATTCCTGATAAAGTGGTCATTGTAGGGCCTTCTAATCTCGAAATCATGGGAATACCTACCCCACTTTGGTTGCCATTTGGATTGTATCCTATTTCCAAAGAAAGACATCAAGGAATAAGGTTTCCAGAAGAATATGGGTATGAAAATCGACGGGGATCTTATGGTTTGCGTGGGCTTGGTTATTACTATCCGATTAATGACCGATTAGATGCCCAATTGACTGGAAATATCTATTTTAATGGGTCCTGGGGACTAAATTTTGTAAGTAATTATAAAAAAAGATACAAATATACTGGACAAATTGGATTTGGATATGCTCGCAATATTTTTTCATTGAAGGGAATTCCTGATACTTCCAATTCTTTTAAAATCCATTGGCAACATGGTCAGGATCGAACTGCCAACCCATTGACAAATCTCAGTGGATCCGTCAATATTGAAACCAATGGCTTTCAAAAAATCAATTACGATGATGCCAATAGTGTTTTAAGAAACCAATTGAGTTCAAGTATAAATTTTTCTAAAAGATTTAGAAATCATCCCACTTGGAATTTCACCGCAAGCATGAGGCATACGCAAATTGTCAGTACACACGAATTAACACTTGACCTACCAACTCTATCTTTTACAACAGGATCATTGACTCCTTTCAAAAGAAAAGAAAGAATAGGAGAAGAAAAGTGGTATGAGGACATATCTTTTACTTCTAGTACAGATGCTACCAACAAATTTAGAACTACGGATACCACTTTATTCACAAAAAAGACATTGAATGCGGCACAATATGGTTTAAAAGAAAGGATTTCGATCAACAAATCTTTCCAAATTCTAAAATACTTTTCTTTAGTTCCTAACTTTTCATATACAGGTGTTTTTGTTCCTAGAACAATTGAAAAAGTTTTTGTTCCTAAACTAGAGATTGAGCAAGATACGATGTATAATATTGACAGCTCAGATTATTTTTTACGACAAGATACAATTAGTTATGGAAAAAATGTCAATCAAAATGAGCTGACTTGGTCGAGCTTTCATGCCTTAAATACGGGCGTTTCTCTCAATACGAAATTATATGGTACTTGGCAAAAAAGTCATGGTTTTTTTAGGGGAATTAGGCATGTAATTTCTCCTAGTCTTTCCTTTAATTATTCTCCCGAAGGAGCAGCCGAATCTTATATTAAGCAACTTTATTTTCAAAATAATCAAGGAGATTTAGATACTTTGGATTATACTATTTTTGAAGAAAGTGTATATGGTCGTCCATCTGAACAAGGGAAACAAAAAGCATTGAGTCTTTCCATTGGAAATACGATAGAAGGGAAATATTTCTCAAAAAAAGATTCTCTGGATAAGAAATTCTCTATTCTAAAAACTTTGAGTTTTTCTTCTGGATATAATTTTGCAGCAGATTCATTTCAGATTGGGAATCTTTCTCTTAGAGGTAGAACCAATTTATTTAAAGGATTGACCACATTGACTTTTGGTTCTGATTGGAGCGCTTACGGTGTAGATGATGCCCACAAGATTACCAAAGAATTGTATTATGAACAAACAGGAAAATTGGCTCGATATCTTGGTACTCATGTTCGATTCAGTACAACTATCAATCAAAGGAGTATCAAGCAATTATTTAAAAAAGACAATGAGGCAAATAAAAAGAAGAAAAACGCTTCTATAAATAAGGAAGATGACCTTTTCGAAATTATAAAAGGATTTACCATTACACATAATTTCAATCTACAATTTGGAACTTCACAAAATCCTGATACTTTTTATATTAGTCAAAACTCATTGACCATCAAAGGCAATATCCCCTTGACAGATAAATGGAGTATTACCTTGAGCAATATCACCTATGATTTCAAACTCAACAAATTGGTTTACCCTGATGTAGGCTTTCATAGAGACTTACATTGTTGGGAAATGGGTATGAACTGGCGACCATCTCGTCAAAGTTATAGTTTTTATCTTCGAGTAATTCCATCATCCACTTTTAGTTTCTTAAAAATACCTTGGGAAAAGCGTTCGGGCAATGGTTATGTACCCTTATAAGGGTATTTTCTTTATTTTTATTATTGTTATATCTTTTTTATAGCAAATAACATTAAAATATCCTTTGATTTTATGGGAATTTCATTATTTTTATTGTAACTTTATACGAGCATTATCAGAAATGAAATAGACATCCTACTTTGTATCATATTTGGAGTAAAAAAATCCATTCGTCTTTTTCAATTTCTAACGAAGAAAATCCCTTATTCTTTGATGCAACTTTAAAAAATTTTACAATTTTAACAAAACAAAATTATGAACATTTTTACCCTAAGACACCTAATTTTAGGTGCTTTACTCTCATTGTTTTTTATTCAGACAGGAAATAGTCAAAGCACTCCTTGTACAGCTTATCGTTATAACAACATAGGATTTTCGGATTGTCCTGGTACTATTTCATGTGAATTTGCGAACCAACATTCCTTAACAAATTTCACAAGTAATCCAAGTTTAACAGATGGAGATAGCGATGGTGATGGTATTTTGAATGCAGTAGATAATTGTCCTAATCTTCCAAATTCTAACCAATTAGATAGCGATGGAGATGGTGTCGGTGATATTTGTGATGTAGTTGGTGGTGGAATGCTTGGTGGCCCATGTGGTGTAGCACCTGCGAATGCATCAGACATTGTATGGGTACAATTTGATTTACCAAGATGTGGAAACAACTTTTTCATGAATGTAAATACGCCTGGATTATCTTGGGTTCTTTATTACTCAACTGTATCTCAACAGCCTACTCTTAGTAATTGAGGAGTATTACAAGGAGATTGTCACCATTTAGTTTATTCTGGATATTGTGGTACTGGAGGTGTCTCTACTCAAATTATAGCACCATCCAGTAATTCATCCAGTTTCACCAATTATTATTTGGTTGTTTTTGCTCCAGCTCCTGCTACTATGACATCTATATCTTTTAATGTAATTATTGAAGGAGCTTGTAATACAGGCAGTCACTTGGATGTCACTTGTCCTGACCCTACTTTGATAAACTTAGAATGTTTGTCTGATATGCCTAAAAGAAACCCTAGTATTACGAACTTTAATGCTTTAGATGGCTTATCACGAATCAATGATTATTGTGGACAACTTACCATTTCATCTCAAGATATCATAACTGGAGGGACTGGATGTTTTTCTGATCCTAAATATATAAGACGTGACTATCTTATTGAAGATGCCAATTCTACCGAAACTTGTAGCCAATATTTTAGAATAGAAGCTGCATCTTCCCCTGAAATCACCTGTGGTCCATATTCAGGAAATTATGTGAAATGTCCAGATGAGATTCATCCTTCAGTAGATGATGTTACATTCACAGCAGGTTGTCCTGAAGGGGCACATATTACCATTTCAGAGCCTAATATTATAGAAGTAGGTGGTCCTACATGTGATTTGACCTGCTATCATTATACTTATACGGTAGTAGATGAATGTGGTGCAACAGATACTTGTAGTAAAGTTTGGGTCATTTATCAAGGTGGTCCACATTTTGAATCTTGTATTGATACTTTAAGATTGCAATGTAATGATCCACATATTAATGAAAAACAAGTTATAAAAGATTGGTTGAATACTGCCGAAGCTATAGGAGGATGTGGAGAATCTGTTTCTATTTCTAATAATTATGATCGGAATGTATTTAGAGATACTTGTGGATTAGGCAGACTACATGATGTGATGTTTATCGCTCAAGATGACTGTGGTCGAAAAGATACTTGTTATAGTGCTATTTATATTACAGATAGTAAACCTCCTTCTTTTGCAGGAAAACCAAAGGATAAAACGGTGACTTGTGATCAAGATGTAGATGCTCTTTGGACAGAATGGATTGCCACACATGGTGGAAATGGAAATGCTGCAGATTGTTGTAGTGAAGTCCATTGGACCAACGAGCCTGATACTTATTCTTTACCTTGTAATGGTGGTTCTGGCATCACAGAAGTTACTTTTTACGCTTGGGATGATTGTGGATTATACAACTCAAAAACAGCCACTTTTACAGTTTCTGGTGCTGCCATGGATGATTTAACCATTACAACAGATGCAAGCGACATGACCATTGAATGTGATAAAAATATTGATTTTAATACTCAACTGAATACATG
>CAZOHX010000052.1:0-9829 GCA_964579315.1 uncultured Saprospiraceae bacterium | reverse complement strand
CTATCCGACCCTGCCTACCAAATGGTATGGATTCCCACATTTTGTCACACACTCAAATATTATAAACGTCAGAGATTCTATCCTACATTTTTCTAGGTTAAATATAGAACTAGACTCAAAAAAATGTACATTAAACTACGAAAAATAAAATATTCCATGAATGGTCTTATCAATGTCGAAATATTAAAATAAAATCAGGAATTAATCGTAGAAAAAGCCTACTTTTGCACTCTTAAAATAAAACAAGATGATTTCTGTAAATAATATTACCATTCAGTTTGGTAAAAGAGTGCTTTTTGATGATGTAAATATTTCTTTTAGCGGAGATAATTGCTTTGGTGTAATTGGTGCCAACGGAGCAGGAAAATCCACCTTTTTGAAGGTACTTTCTGGGGAGTTGGATCCAAATATCGGTAATGTAACGCTTGAGCCGGGGAAAAGAATGGCAGTACTTTCTCAAGATCACTACAAACATGATGAAGATACGGTGCTGAATACCGTGATGATGGGGCATAAGGAGTTGTGGGATATTATGGTGGAGAAAGATGCTATTTATATGAATCCTGATTTTTCTGAAGCGGATGGGATTCGAGTTTCAGAATTGGAAGAAAAGTTTGGTGAAATGAATGGCTGGAATGCAGAGCCAGATGCTGCGGCTCTACTTAGTGGAATTGGCATTCCTGAAGCAGATCACTATAAATTGATGAAAGAATTGGATTCAAAACAAAAAGTAAGAGTACTTTTGGCACAAGCTCTTTTTGGAAATCCAGATATTTTGATTTTAGATGAGCCTACCAATGATTTGGATATCAATACCGTAACTTGGTTAGAAGATTTTTTATTAGATTTTAAGAATACTGTTATTGTCGTTTCTCATGATAGACACTTCTTGGATACTGTTTGTACGCATATTGTGGATATTGATTTTGGTAAAATTCAAATGTTTACAGGAAATTATTCTTTTTGGTATGAATCTAGTCAGTTGGCATTGAGACAACGCTCCTCTGCAAATAAGAAAGCGGAAGATAAAAGAAAAGAATTACAAGCATTTATTGATAGATTTAGTGCCAATGCATCAAAATCTAAACAAGCAACCGCTCGTAAGAAAATGTTGGCAAAAATTAAAGTAGAAGACATTAAGCCATCTACAAGGAAGTATCCAGGAATTATTTTTGCGCAGGAGCGTGATGCAGGCAAACAGGTTTTATCGGTCAAAAACATCTCAAAATCAGTAGATGGTCGTGTATTATTTCAAAATTTGACTTTTGATGTAGAAAAAGGAGATAAAATTAGTTTTCTTTCAAAAGATAGTATCGCATTGACTATGCTTTTTGAAATATTGGCAGGAAATGAACAACCAGATTCAGGTACTATTGAATATGGTCAAACCATTTCCACATCATATCTACCCTCAAATAATGAAGCTTTTTTTGATGGAGATGATAATCTGATGGATTGGCTTAGGAATTTTTCAGAAAATAAGGATGAATCTTATGTACGTGGATTTCTTGGTAAAATGCTCTTTTCTGGGGAAGAAGTATTTAAAAAATCTAATGTATTGTCAGGGGGAGAAAAGGTGAGATGTATGATTTCTCGAATGATGTTGGCTCATGCCAATCTATTATTGTTAGATGAGCCTACTAATCATTTAGATTTGGAATCCATTACAGCCTTAAACAACGGGTTGGTTGCGTTTCCAGGTACGGTATTATTTACTTCTCATGATCATAGATTTACAGAAACAATTGCCAATCGGATTATAGAGTTTAGTCCCAATGGATTTGTTGATTTATTAAAATCATTTGATGAGTACATTACAGATCCTGTCGTTCAAGAGAAAAGAGAACAATTGTTGGGTATTACTGTATAATCGAAACATTATTAATTTCAAAGACAATAAGAATGGAAGCAGAGAAAGTATTTATGCGAGAGGCAATACGTCTTTCGATACAAAATGTAATGTCAGGTAAGGGTGGTCCATTTGGTGCTGTTATTGTAAAGGGAGGAAGAATCATTGCTCGTGGAGTCAATCAAGTGACCAGTTCAAATGATCCAACGGCTCACGCAGAAGTAGTAGCTATACGTAATGCATGTAAAACTCTTGGAAACTTTCAACTTGATGGATGTGAGATATATACCAGTTGTGAACCCTGCCCCATGTGTTTAGGAGCTATTTATTGGGCACGACCAGATAAAGTGTATTATGCCAATACTAAGAAAGACGCTGCGGATATAAATTTTGATGATGATTTTATTTATGATGAAATTGCATTGCCAATAGGTGATCGTAAATTAGAAACAGTTCAATTGTTAAGAGATGAAGCACAAGTTGCGTTTGTTGAATGGATTAAATCCACAGGTAAAACGGAGTATTGATTTTTGATTGATAGTATTTTGTAAACTTTGCGATGACTTTTTTTGGTTGGTTTTGACAGTGAATTAGACTATTTGTTTATTATTTAATGTAATGAAATATTATGAAAATTGAGTTAAAACAAATCGGAACCATTTTTTCTCCTTTTAAAACAAGAAAAGGAATGCCTATTCAACCTAATGGAGCAATAGATGTGAAGGGTAAAGTAATTGTTAATAAAGAATTGTCAAGTGGTCTGAGTGATTTAATAGGATTTTCGCATATCATTTTGATTTACTTTTTTCATAAATCAGAAGGATTTGAATTGAAAGCCAAACCTTTTTTGGATAGTAAGAAAAGGGGCATTTTTTCGACACGAGCACCAAAAAGACCTAATTCTATTGGGATTTCTGTGGTTAAATTATTGGACATCAAAGATAATGAATTATATGTCGAAAATATTGATATATTAAATGATACACCTTTGTTGGACATTAAACCGTATATCCCTGCATTTGATTATCATGAGGTTGAAAAAATAGGTTGGATTGAAAACAGGACTGAAAATTTAGGAAAAATAAAATCAGATGATAGATTTGTATGAGGAATTATTTTGATCGAAAATACTTGTAAATCATAGTGAAAATTATTATTTTCACTTTTTTTTAGTAGAACTCAATCGCAATAATATGAAAAACCAAATAGCATTTTATGAAAATAAATTGGCTTACGAAATGGATCCAGCAGATTTGTTTTCAGCACTTGAAAATGATGAAAATATCGTTGTTATTGATGCAAGACAAAAATTTGGATATGATAAAGAGCATATTCCAACCGCAATAAATATTCCACACAAAGAAATGAGTATAGAAAGTACACAGCACCTTGATAAAGATAAAACATATATTTGTTATTGCGATGGAATAGGCTGCAATGCTTCTACAAAAGGGGCATTAAATATGGCAAAATTGGGTTTTGAAGTCAAAGAATTAATTGGTGGTATCGAATGGTGGAAATTTGATGGTTATGAAACTGTCGGATCACAACCAACTAAAGGTACTGAAATTAATTGTGCTTGTTGAATGAATATTCGATTTGCCAAAGAGACAGATGTTAATCAAATTATTGTATTATGTGAGGCACATGCAATATTTGAAAAGTCTGATTATAATCCAAACCATAAGGCAGAATCATTGTCGGATGAATTATTTCGTAATTCTAATGGATTACAATGTCTTGTAGTTGAGCAAAATAATATCTTAATAGGTTATGCCACTTTCATGAAGCAATTTTCTACTTGGGATGCCAATTATTACATCTATTTAGATTGTTTATTTTTAAGTGAAAATGCACGGGGAAATGGTATTGGATTTCAAATGATGTGCAAAATAAAAGAATATGCTATATCGCAGAAATGTAAATTAATTCAGTGGCAAACTCCTGCATTTAATGAAAATGCGATTTTGTTTTACAATAAAATTGGTGCAAAATCAAATACTAAAGAACGATTCTTTTGGACAGTGAATTGATTTTATCTTGGTATTAATTTATTGAATAGTTCCAAAATAGCAAAAAAAAATCTATTTCTTAGCAAGATATTTTTACAAGTAATTTATTCATCAAGCATTAAAAAATAAGAGAAAATGTCACAACATCGAAAAAGAAATAAAAATTTAGGATTGGCAGAATTAGTAGCAATTGCTCTAGGGGGAATGGTAGGTGGCGGTATTTTTACTATACTTGGAATTTCTGTTTCGATGATAGGAACATTAACGCCGCTCGCTATTATCATTGGGGGATTAATTGCATCATTGGCTGCTTATTCTTATGTGAAATTAGGGTTGTATTATCGGGATGAAGGGGCTACTTACTCTTTTTTTAAAAAGACATACCCGTCGTCTCATTTTTCTGCATCCGCTATTGGGTGGTTTATCATTTTTGGATACATAAGTACTTTGGCTTTGTATGCTTATACTTTTTCTTCTTATGCTATTAGTAGCACTGATTTTGCCGATAATATATGGGTGAGGAAAGGAATTGCAATTGGGGTAATTGGTCTTTTTACAGCCATAAATATATGGAGTGTCAATGGAATGGGGAAGATTGAAGATTTGATGGTCTATACTAAATTGGTGGTTTTAACTATCATTTCTGTTGTTTTGATGCAGCATGGGACAACTGATTTTGGAACATTTATGCATAATATGGCATCAGATGCAGAGCATTCTGGTGTTTTTTCAATCCTTATTGTTGCATCTTTGACCTTTGTGGCATATGAAGGGTTTCAATTGGTTATCAATGCGGTGAACGAAATGACGAATCCTGATAAAAATATCCCAAGAGCGATATATTCGGCAATTGGTTTGGCTATTCTTATTTATGTTGTGATTGCTTTAGGTGCATTATTTGCTATTCCGACAGAAGAAATTATTAAAAATAAGGAATATGCATTGGCCGCAGGTGCAGGGAATATACTTGGAAAACTGGGTACTAATCTCGTTATTTTGGGGGCTATATTAGCAAGTAGTAGTGCGATAAGTGGTACTATTTTTGGCTCATCAAGGCAGATGTCTGTTGTTGCAAAAGATGGCTATTTTCCTAAGTTTTTATCTATTAGGAAAAATACAAGTCCACAAAATGCAATTCTTACTATGGCCACATTGGCAAGTGTGTTAATATTGATTGGGGGGCTAGAATTGATACTTGAGTTTGGTAGTATTACTTTTCTCCTAGTCTCATTATTGATGGCAGTGGCAAATTATAAAATTAGAAATAAAAAAAATTCATCTACTTTTTTGACTGCATTGTCTATTTCTGGATTGGGAATTGGTGGTTTACTTATTTTGTATTATGAATTTACAACTAAATGGGAACAGATGATTGCTATCATCTTTTTGTATTTTATCTTGGCATTCGGAGCTTGGTTATTTGCTATAAAGCATGAAAAAGTACACCTAAAATAATTACTATTTTGCTTTTATGAAAATAACTACTTATCTTGATGACTGTTGGTTTAATTACCTAAAACAAGCTTATAATTCTACCAAATTAATTAAATGAAAAATATTAAATTTATGAAAGTCTCTCTTGGGGTTATATTAACCTATGTTTTATTTTTATTTTCTTGTACACCAGATTCTTCTGTAGATGAAATGGACACAAAAGATTACATTATAGGTAAGAATCGATATACATTAACACTAGAAGGAAAAGAACGAGAGTTTTATGTACATGTACCCACATCATATGATGAACAAGAAGACCTGCCGATGGTTATAATGTTACATGGTACAAGTGGAAATGGTTTGAAATTTTATAATATATCTGGTTGGAAAGAAGTGGGTGAAAAAGAAAATATTTTAACCGTTTTTCCTTCTTCGTGGAAACATTGTGTTATTCAGGATGGAGAAGTAAAAACCACTACAAAATGGCATATATATCCTGGTGGATTTGAGTATTGTGAGGGTGAAGTACCCTTGGATGATATAGGATTTTTGAATGCAGTCATTGATGAGATGGTTACAAAATTTAAAATTGACCAAAAGCGTATTTATCTTGCGGGATTCTCAAATGGGGGGAAGATGGCATCAAGATGTGCTGTCGAAATGAGTGACCGACTAGCAGCTGTGGTGATGGCTTCTGGGGTTGAATTTGAAAATGGAATCCATAGCCCTAAAATGGAAATTCCTCTTGGAATTCAAATTGGGACTATCGAAAAATTTGATAATCCTATGGATATCATGGATTTTGATTCCTTAATCCAACAGCCAAGCGAGTACCACCTCGATATGCTCTTAGCAAGTGCAAGGAAAACATTTGGATATAGTGATGAATATGTCAAAACAGGAAATCCGAATAATATTTTGGTTGCTACATATAAGTCAATCTCTAATCCTGATAATCTGGAAATGAAATTTATGATGATAAATAAATTGAAACACATGTATCCCAATGGAACTAAACATCCTTTCATGGCGGCAGAGGAACATTGGAAGTGGTTTAAGCAATTTTCGAAACCGTAATTTATAAATCTAAATCTAGTCTATTTTCCAAAATATTTGAAATTATGTCCATTTTCAATCTTTAATAAAGTGTGATAAATCAATTGAATTACTTGTTCTGCATCTGATTTGGCTGCCATTTCTACAGTGGTATGCATGTATCGCAGGGGTAAGGAAATCAATGCGGATGGTACTCCTCCGTTGGAATACGCAAAGGCATCGGTATCTGTACCTGTTGCACGAGAAGCTGCTTCTCTTTGCAAAGGAATTTTTTGCTCCTCAGCAGCATCAATAATTAGATCTAGTAAAATTTGATGTACCGCAGGAGCGTAGGTGATAGATGGTCCACCACCACATTTTACATCTCCTTCTTTTTTAGCACTCACCAATGGTGTATTGGAATCATGAGTTACATCGGTAATAATAGCCACATCTGGTTGTATCGTCTGAGCAATCATTTGAGCTCCACGCAAACCCACTTCTTCTTGTACAGAATTTACAATATATAAGGTGAAAGGTAGTTTGACCTTGTTTTTATGCAATAATCTGGCTACTTCAGCAATGCAAAAGCCACCTAATCTATTATCTAAGGCTCTACCAACATAATATTTTTTATTCAAAATAATCATTTCATCTTCGTAGGTAATTACACAACCTACATGAATGCCCATTTTTTCAACTTCTTTCTTGTCTTTTGCTCCAACATCTAGAAAAATATTTTCTACGGACGCAACAGGGTCTTTGGACTTACCTCCACGTGTATGTATCGCAGGCCAACCAAAGATTCCTTTGACAATTCCTTTTTTGGTATGGATATTTACTCTTTTGGATGGAGCAATTTGGTGATCAGAACCACCGTTTCTCACCACATGTAGAAAACCATCATCTGTAATGTAATGTACAAACCAAGAAATTTCGTCTGCATGCCCTTCTATGACAACTTTATAATCCATTCCAGGATTGATAATCCCATAGACGGTTCCGTAATTGTCGATATTCCAGTCGTCAATATAGGGTTTGATATATTCGAGCCAAAGCTTTTGACCAGGAGCTTCAAAACCCGTTGGGGAAGCATTATTTAAATATTTTTCTAAAAAACTTTCAGATTTTTTTGTAATAATCGACATTGGTTTGATTTTGTTTATTTACCGAATTTTTCTCCCCATTTTGTAGGGTTTACGCTCCAATTAGATAATTGTTCTAATTCTTCTGCAGTGATATATTTTTCTTGAGTGGCCACTTCTAATAGTGCCTGATATCCCGAAAGAGTTTTATAGGGACAATTTATAGACTCAAAATTAGTTTTGGCTTGGTCAAATTCATATGAAAATATGGCAATCACGCCTACAACTGTACATCCTGCTTTTCTTACTGCATCTACTGCTTTGATGCTACTTCCTCCTGTAGAAATTAAATCTTCTACTACCAATACTTTGTCTCCAGATTGAAGTCTTCCTTCTATCAAATTTTGCATTCCATGTCCTTTGGGCTTACTACGGATGTAGGAAAATGGTAGATTCATTTGATCAGCAATCAACGCTCCATGCGCAATCCCTGCCGTAGCTACTCCCGAAATACTATCAAATGTACCAAATGACCGAGCCAAATCAACCATGTTTTTTATGATGGTTGATCGAATAGCAGGATAAGAAAGAATGGTGCGATTATCGCAATAGATGGGTGATTGAATTCCCGAAGCCCAAGTAAATGGGTTTTGTGGATTAAGTTTTATTGCGTTAATTTGCAATAAATATTGAGCAGTACTATAGGCCGTGTTCGATTTTTCTATTTTCATAATTTTAAAACTTCGCAAATGTACAAAATCTATATAAATGATACACCATTATTTTTAGTAAAAAATAAGGAAGATGTTATCAAAAATATGGAAAACCAAAATATTCTTTTCGGAAAATATCGAAATAAGAAAAAATTTCTTTCAAATTATATAGATTTACTTGAAAAAAATCAAAATTATGATGCTGTAATTATATATAGTGATAATTTCCAACAACTTGTAGATGATTTCAAAAGCCTTTATAAGGTATTGCCTGCTGCGGGTGGATTGGTTTACAATGATAAAGATGAAATCTTGATGATTTTTCGTCGTGGGTTTTGGGATTTGCCAAAAGGTAAGGTGGAAATGGATGAAAGTATCGAAGCAGCCGCTATTCGTGAAGTGCAAGAAGAAACTGGCATCAAACATATCGAACTGGGATCTAAATTGCTTGAAACTTATCATACTTATTCGTTGCCTTCTGGTAAGAGAGCCTTAAAGCAGGCACATTGGTTTTTGATGCATACTTCTGACATAGTACTAATACCTCAAACCGAAGAGGATATCGAAAAGGCTATTTGGATAAAGAAAGAAACCTTTTTGAATGAAAAAAGAAATGTATATCAAAATATTTTGGAAGTGCTTTCAGTTGGATAGGTGTGAATTATGTATGCTTTTTAAAAAGATTTATTTTTATTTTGAACTTAGATGTTTTTGGCAGCTTTTTTGCAATATTTGGCATTGTTACCAAACTTACACACATTTTTAATTTTTTGAAAACGGATTGAAATTTATTTTATTTGAATTTTTTTAATGCAAAAACTAATTAAATTCAGGTATTTTTTAAGATTTTTATATTTTTGTAGAACATTTGTATGTTTTGAATAAAATTTAATTTTGTTATTTTTTATTCGTAAATATATGAAAGTAAAATATTAAAAACTTTTATTTCTAGTATTGTCCAAATATTATTCTAAAGCTATCTTTTTCAAAGGATTATAAAATTTGTTGGAAGTTTCTTAACTTCACAGAATCAAATTATATCACCAAAGCTTAAACACAGAATTATGTTGGGAAAATTATTTACTTTTACTTTACTTATTTTTCTTTTGAGTGCATCTACAACCTTTGCACAAACTGCCGCAGTATCTCATGATGATAACTTGTTGGCAAATATTTCAAAAAGTGAAATTAAGGATGCTACATGGTCTCTATATACAGATGATGAAAATGATCTTTTATATATTGATTTTGAAACGATTGATGTAAATTTGAGTACAGTTATTGTCAAATCGAAAGATGACAAAGTATTGATAGAAGAAGATGTTATGGATTTGCCAGTGAATACAATTTATGAAATTGATTTCTCAGCATTCGGTCCAGGAAAATATACCGTTGAAATGCAATCATTTATTGGAACGGTAACAAGAGAAGTTGAAATAAAATAAGATAAGATAAGAGTGCGTGACATATTGTAGGAAAATGCGGCTTTACTGTATAACCTGAAAGCTGAAAATGCAAATATTACACACTAAAATTAATGGCTCGGCAAGAATTTTTAAATAGATTTTTTGAAATTTCACTTACCTATTAACTATAAAAAAAATCACAGAAAAATTAGGTGAAACACTTACTAAAGTATGCCAAACCAAAACAGGAAAGCCAGATGTCAAGGCGACCGCATTATGAATTTTAGTAAAA
>CAZOHX010000051.1:0-9904 GCA_964579315.1 uncultured Saprospiraceae bacterium | reverse complement strand
TCTTCTTTTGTTCTAGGAGAATGCTCTTCATTTTGGAAGGATTGAATAAATTTTAAAGATTCTTTGTCAATAAATTCTAACCGCTGCACAGTTATTTCTTTATTTAAATCAATTTTCTTTTGAAAGTTAAGCAATAAATTTCCTATAAAATCTCCCAAACCTAAAAAAGGTTTTACATATCTGAAATTTCTGTTTTTCTTTGGCAATAAAGCTTTAAAATAAAATCGATTGTAATATCGGTACCCATCGAGTACTTGTACCAGATTAAAATCCATTGCATTTTTATACATAGACTGTGATTTAGGAGCGAAATTCGTTCCTATCAACCTATCATTCCAATACTCCAATGCCAATTTTGTCAGTTTTTTGCCATAACCCAATCTTCGATATTTTGGATGAACCCAAACACAACTTAACCATGCCATTTTTTGATTGCGAATAAAAGAAGGTAAAACAAGTCGATAAGCAATCAGTTGCTCCTTATCCAAAAGGAGATAAAGTACTTCATCATTTGAATTGGCAAAAGGATTATGAATTTGAGAAATTACACGTTCTGGAGAAATAGGTAAATGCACACTATTTCTATACCATTCAGAATGAATCAATTCTGCCAAATCTCCTATTTTGAATCTTTTAACAATCACGCTTCGCAGTATTTTTACCCAAAAAACTTTTCAATAAATAGTAAAGATACTCTGTTTTTATAATATCCTTGCCAGATTTACCATGATCTTCCATTTGGGTACGATGTAAATGCCTTTGAAGTTTGTCTTTTTTCAGACCTGCCGAGCTAAAAGTAAAATCTACAGCATCATTTGCGAAAATTTCATCAAAAAAATGTTCCGTTACTCCAAAATCTGTAAATGGAAAGGAAAATATGCTATAATCTAGTGCAAACCGTTTTTGAAGCAAATTTAGGCTTTCTGTGGTTTGCAATATTTGATCTTCCAATTTCAAATCTTCATAATGTGGATGATTCAAACTATGTGCACCAATGGTATATCCTTTTTGGATAATTTTTTCAATTTGCGGAGTAGTCAAATAGGGTTGTTGTGTTTTCAGGAAATCATTAAAATCTATCTGATATTTTTGAGCGATTTCATCAATAGTAGAAATGTCTTTAAAACGGAAATTTAATAATTTTTGAATTTCTTTTTGATTTTTGACTTTGCCTTTAATTTTCTCAATAATCAAACTCACTTTATATCTATAAAATAAATCGCGATTGTCTATAAAATCTGTATTTAAAAAAAAAGTAGCTGGAATTCCTTTTTTTTCTAAAATTGGCAATACTATATCATAGATTTCACTCAACCCATCATCAAAACTCAAATGAAAACATGGTTTTTCAAAAGGATTTTGATTAAGAAGATGATTTTTTAAATCAAAAAATGAAATTGGCGTAAAATTTTGCAGTAAAAAATCTAAATCTCGTTCAAATTCAATTTTTGTTTTGGGCTGATACAAATGCTTGATATGTACCAAATCATACGCTCCTTGCACACTATGATAATAGGGCAAAAACAGTTTTTGCTTACTTAGATTCACTAAGGGAGCAATTGGCAAAAAAGAACTCAGCGGACTTAATATAGAACGTATTTTATTCAAATTATTTTTTTAGCATCATCATAATTCCATCACGAATCGGTAAAATCGTATTTTCAACCCTAGCATCATTTTGTATCTTCAGATTAAAATCATGCAACGCCTTTGTATCTTTATCTTGATTTGCCATAACCACTTTTCCACTCCAAAGCACATTATCCGCCATAATCAAGCCACCACTCCTTACCTTATCTATAATCAAATCAAAATACAATGAATAGTCGATTTTGCCTGCATCAATAAAAACTATATCAAAAACCATATCCAAGGTAGGTATAATCTTTTTAGCATCTCCAATATGCAAAGTAATCTTTTCGGAAAGGTTAGCTTTTTTAAATCCATTTTCAATAATATATCTCAACTCTTCATTGGCTTCTATGGTATGAAGTTGTCCATTTTCTACAAGCCCATCTGCAAGACATTGAGCAGCGTAACCTGTGAATGTCCCAATCTCTAAAATATATTTTGGTCTTATCATTTTACTAAACATTTTCAAGAGATGACCTTGATAGTGTCCAGAAATCATTTGGGGCGCTAGCGTTTTTAGATTGGTTTCACGCTCCAATTCATACAAATGCTCAGGTTGAAGTGTAGTACATTTTTCACAATAATCTGTGATTTTTTTTAATGAGAAATTCATATTCTAGGACTTGTGAATTGCAAAAATAGATATTTTTGGGTGTATAACAAATTGTCATGATTAGTAAATATTTTTTCAATAAAACAATATTAATTTTTAGGTAAGTCTAAAAATTTATTTAGCTTTGTCGTAAATATATAAAAATGACATCAATCACAGAAGAGAATCACTTGAAAGCTATTTACAGTTTATCTGAAAATTGTACAAAAAAGGTAACGACCAATGATTTGGCCGATAAAATAGGAAGCAAACCGTCTTCCATTACAGATATGGTTAAAAAACTTTCTAAAAAAGGATTGGTGACCTATAAAAAATATAAAGGGGTAGAATTAACGGATGAAGGAAAATCTACTTCTCTAAGAATCATCCGAAAACATCGTCTTTGGGAACTATTTTTAGTCAAACACCTAAAATTTGGGTGGGATGAAGTACATGACATGGCAGAACAACTAGAACATATTGATTCTGACATTTTAGTGGACAGGCTTGATGCTTTCATGGAGTATCCCACGCATTGCCCACATGGTGATCCAATTCCAGATGCAAATGGTCAATTGCGATTAAATGACCACATTCTTTTGAGTCAATTAAAGATTGGCAATATGGGCTTGATTGCCTGTGTAAATGATGATTCTTCTGCTTTTTTACAATATTTGAATAAAATGAACATTGAACTCAACTCCGAAATTAGAATTCAAGAAATTTTGGAATATGACAACTCAATGCAAGTAAAAGTCAATAATTCTATGGATTTAATTACGCTTTCCGAAAAAGCAACCAATGGTATTTTTATTAAACTTATCTCCTAAATCATGAATCAAGCCGCTTGGTCCTTAATTATTTTTTGTTCGATTTGTTTACTCCTGTTTTTAGGATTTAGACCTAAATCTGGATGGTTTTGGCAAATTAAAAACCGTTTGAGAAAAAACGATAGAGTCATCATGGAAGATATTTTAAAAATACTCTTTCATGAAGAACATGACACCAATCCTGTAATGGAAATCAAAAAAGCACTTGGAATTTCTGAATCCTATCTGGATAATCTGCTTCAAACCATGGAGCATAATCAACTTATTGTAAAACAGGAAGGTAAACTCCGATTAACAAGTACTGGAAAAGAATATGCCCTTAGAATTATTAGAATTCATCGCCTGTGGGAAACTTTTTTATCTGAAAAAACTGGTTTTGATAAACTAGAATGGCATGATCGGGCAGAAGCTATGGAACACAAACTATCAGGGAAAGAAGTCCAAGAATTAGCTTCTCAAATTGGAAACCCTAGATATGATCCACACGGTGATCCTATTCCTACTGAAGATGGGGATTTGAAAATTCTAAAAGGTGAAACTTTAGATGTATTTCAAGGGGATTATGCCAAAATAGTCCACGTTGAAGATGAACCTGAAAGTGTTTATAAAGCTATTTTAAAATTTGGTTTTCATATTGGAGATACTATGAAAATTGAATCCCGTAAAGACAATGCCATACAGTTAATCAGTGATAGCACTACAATGATTGTACCTAATGAAGTAGCCAAAAATATTACTGTTTCTAAAATTGCGGTAGAAGCATATAAAAAAGATATTTGTAGGTTGTCAAGACTAAAATTGGGAGAAAAAGCAGAAATTATTGGTTTATCAAAGGAGTGTCGGGGTATTAATAGACGACGTTTACTAGACTTAGGCTTTGTTCCAAATACGAAAATTTCTATCCAGATGGAAAGTCCTATGAAAGAACCCAAGGCTTTTTTGATTTATGATACCTTAATAGCATTACGAAAAGAACAAGCCGATCATATTTTGATAAAAAAATACAATAAAGTTGGATAATATGAATAAAATCACACAAAATACAATTGAAAATCCGTGTGCTTCTTGTGCCATGTATCAAGCTTCTGATTTAAAAAAATTAGGCGTAGATATTGATCATCCAGATTTTGTAGTTGCTCTTGCAGGAAATCCAAATACTGGAAAAAGTACCGTATTTAACACGTTGACAGGATTGAAACAACATACGGGGAATTGGCCAGGAAAAACAGTAGGGCGAGCGGAAGGGGGATTTAGTTATCGAGATAAAATCTATAAATTAGTGGATTTGCCAGGTACTTATTCGCTCTTATCTACCAGTGAAGATGAAGAAATTGCTAGAGATTTTATCCTTTTTTCAAAACCAGATGTCACTTTGATTGTAGTGGATGCAGGTCGATTGGCGAGAAATCTAAATTTGGTTTTACAAGTTTTAGAAATCACAGACAAAGCTGTTTTATGTTTAAATTTGATTGATGAAGCCAAAAGACATCATATTTCAGTGGACGAACGTACATTGGCTCGTCAATTGGGAATTCCTGTAGTGCCAACCAGTGCTCGTTTTGGGGAAGGTATTCCTACATTGATTCAAACCATGCACCAAGTAGCTACGGGAGAAGTCGTTTGCAAACCTCACCGCATCAAATCTATTCCAGATAAAATCACAAATGCAGTCAACAAATTGAGTCAATCTATAAAAAAGCAATATCCAAACATTCCAAATAGTCGATGGATTGCATTTAGATTATTGGAAGGAGATGAAAGTATTATCAATGCAATTCAAAAAGGAATTTGGGCTTAAAAATTATGGGAAATAAAGAAAACAAAATATTAGAACTTGCCACTCAACTCCGTTGGGATATTGGAGAAGATTTTCATGATCAATTGGCGGAAAGTATCTATGCAGACGCTACCAATATTGCTAGAAAATCTGTCATTAAAGAAGGGGAAAAAGAAAATTTCAATTTTGATCGTGCTTTAGATCGTGTTTTGACCAGTCGATTATGGGGATTCCCTATCATGATTACCGTTTTAGGCATGATTCTATGGTTGACTATTGTAGGAGCAAATTATCCATCAGGATTGCTTTCCGATTTACTTTTGGGAAAAATTTATCCATTTTTGAAAACATTGTCTTCAAATATTGGACTCCCCATATGGATTGATGGACTTTTGATTGATGGAATTTACATGGCAACCGCTTGGGTAGTTGCAGTAATGCTCCCACCCATGGCAATTTTTTTTCCATTATTTACTTTATTAGAAGATTTCGGTTATTTACCTAGAGTTGCTTTTAATTTAGACCGACTTTTTCAAAAATCTGGTGCACACGGCAAGCAGGCATTGACCATGAGTATGGGTTTTGGCTGCAACGCTGCGGGTGTAGTGGCCACACGAATTATTGACAGTCCGAGAGAACGATTAATTGCCATAATCACCAATAATTTTTCTCTTTGTAATGGTCGTTGGCCTACCCAAATTTTGATTGCGACTATATTTATTGGAGCTCTTGTACCCTATCAATTTTCAGGATTAGTCAGTATGTTAGCGGTAGTAGGTATTGCGATGTTGGGTATTGGTTTCACCTTTTTCACCTCATGGGCACTATCAAAGAGTTTACTTCGTGGAGAAGTTTCGACTTTCACTTTAGAGTTGCCCCCCTATCGTCCCCCAAGATTCTGGAAGACTATATATACATCTCTAATTGATCGTACTTTGATTGTCCTGTGGAGAGCCATTATTTTTGCTGCTCCAGCGGGAGCCATTATTTGGTTGATTTCAAATATTCATATTGGAGATTATACCATTGCCGTATGGTTAATCAATGCGATGGACGGTTTTGGATGGTTTATTGGTTTAAATGGAGTCATTTTACTGGCATATTTAGTCGCCATTCCTGCGAATGAGATTGTGATTCCGACTATATTGATGCTGACTGTAGCCACAGTTCCTTCCCTTCAACATTATTCCAATGGAAACGGAGTAATGTTTGAATTGGATAGTATTCAAGGTACAGCAGATATATTAAAAGCAGGAGGATGGACGCTTTTGACAGGTATCAATTTAATGCTATTTAGTTTACTGCACAATCCTTGCAGTACGACTATTTATACTATTTACAAAGAGACCAATAGTTGGAAATGGACTTTAGTGGCTACTATCTTGCCTGTGATTATGGGATTGGTGGTTTGCTTTTTGGTTGCTCAATTTTGGAGGTTGTGAGATGTTTTTGAAAGCATTTAAATGCTAAAATAATCTCACCGAATTAAGTACATTTATTCTCATGGTATTTCTTATATTTGCAATATTTTTAATACAACTTTTCCAATTTTGAAAAATATCATATCATCATTTGTACTATTATTACTTAGTTTTTCTTCTTTTTCACAATCTCAACAGGCGTGGGTAGATTCCACCTACAATGCCATGTCCATGGATCAAAAATTGGGGCAATTATTCATGATTCGAGCTCATTCCAATCTTGGTGCAGAGCACATTGCTAAAGTGAAAAAACAAATAAAAGATTATGGCGTTGGTGGATTGATATTTTTTCAAGGAACTCCTGAAAAGCAAGTAGAATTGACCAATATGTATCAAAAAATGGCAAAAATACCCATGTTTATTGCGATGGATGCAGAATGGGGATTGGGTATGCGTTTTAAGGAAGATGGATTTTCTTACCCAAAACAACTCATGTTGGGAGCGATTCAAGAAAATCATTTGATTTATGATATGGGAAAAGATATTGCTCGGCAATTGCGAAGAATCGGGGTACATATCAATTTTGCTCCCGTAGTCGATATCAATAATAATCCCAATAATCCCGTCATCAATACCCGCTCTTTTGGAGAAGACAAATACAATGTGCTCGGAAAAGGCTATATGTACATGATGGGTATGCAAGACAATGGGGTGATGGCTTGTGCTAAGCATTTTCCTGGTCATGGAGATACTGATGTGGATTCTCATAAAGATTTGCCCGTTATCAAACATGATATGAAACGATTGGATAGTTTGGAATTGTTTCCTTTCAAAGTTTTATCTCATTTTGGAATTGAGAGTATGATGATTGCTCATTTACAAATACCTGCAATTGATGATACCCCAAATTTACCAACTACGCTTTCAAGAAAAAATGTACATGATTTATTGAAAACGAAAATTGGTTTTAAGGGATTGACTTTTACAGATGCTCTTGAAATGAAGGGTGTTACCAAATTTCATAAACCTGGAGAAGTTTCTGCAAAAGCACTCCAAGCAGGGAATGATTTTTTGTTGATGCCCGAAGATATTGGTTTGGCCATCAAAGCCATTAAAAAATATATAGCAGAAGGAAAAATTGATAAAAAACAAGTAGAAACCAGCATTAAAAAGATTTTGGGAGCAAAATATCGTTATGGATTGGCTCATTTTAAAGAAATTCCTTTGACAAAAAATTTGAGAAGTGAGTTGGCTAGTCCTAAAGCAAATATGCTGAAAGCTCGATTGGTTGAAAATGCTTTGACTTTGGTAAGAAATCAAAATAATGTCATTCCTTTTCAAAATTTGGATAAAATAAAAGTAGCATCTTTTGCAATAGGAGCAAAAACGAAAACATCATTTCAAAATAAATTAGGTAAATATATGCCCTTGGATTTTTATCAATCTCCCATGGACGTTTCTACTACCATTTCAAAAAATCTCCTTGAAAAAGCAAAGAAATACGATTATGTCATCGTGAGTTTGCATGATATGAGTAGTTATGCGTCTAAAGATTTTGGATTGAAAAAATCTACCAAAGCATTTTTAAAGGAATTGAATAAAAAAACGAAAGTCATCTTAACTGTATTTGGAAATCCATATAGCTTGAAATATTTTGACGATATTCCTACGGTTTTAGTGGCTTACAATGAAGATAAAATCACTCAAGAATTGGCAGCCCAAGGATTATTCGGTGTTTTTGGATTCAAAGGAAGATTACCCGTTACGGCATCTCCAAAATCTAAATTTAATGATGGCGTCAATACATCAATGACATTTCGCTTGGGATATACGATACCAGAAGCTGTAGGAATCAATGGAGGTTTCTTAAAAAAAAAGATTGACTCATTAGCGAATGCTGCTATTTCGATGAAAGCTACTCCAGGATTTTCAGTATTGGTTGCTAAAGATGGAAAAATCGTTTTTGAAAAAGCTTATGGCTATCATACTTACGAAAAAAAAGTAAAAACTAGAACAGATGATATTTGGGATTTAGCATCTATTACTAAAATAGCGGCTTCGACAATTTCGATTATGAAATTGGTGGATGAAGGCAAGATTGATATTGACCAACCTTTGAGTAATTATTTGCCAGTTTTAAAAAACACTAATAAAAAGGATTTAACCATAAGAGAAATCATGACCCATCATGGTGGTCTGAAAGCATGGATTAAATTTTATGAAAAGACCATCACCGTGGATAAAAAACCTTCTAAAAAGTTTTACGCATCCAAGCAAAGTGATGCATTTCCCAGTCCCGTTACCGAAAAATTGTATTTAAAAAAAGGATATGCCAAAAATATTTGGCAAGCTATTTATGATGCACCAATGAGAGCAACCAAAGATTATAAATACAGCGATTTGGGGTATTATCTGATTATGGACATGATCAAGAAGATTACGGGTCAATCCGAAGATGAATTTGTTCAGAATACATTTTACAAATCATTAGGCTTAAGTACCATGACTTACAATCCTTGGCAGAAATTTCCCATCAATCGAATCCCCCCAACTGAAAAAGACAAATATTTTCGTGCTCAAACGGTACATGGGTATGTACACGACATGGGCGCAGCTATGTTGGATGGCGTAAGTGGACATGCTGGTCTTTTTGCAACTACAACCGATTTGGCAGTTATTATGCAAATGATTTTGAATGGTGGATATTATGGTGGTAAACAATACTTAAATCCTAAAACAATTGCCAAGTTTACAAAAAGATGTAAAGTATGTACCCGTAGGGGAATTGGTTTTGATATGCTAGAAACCAATCCAGACAACAAACCGAATTTTTCAACCAAAGCATCTCTTTCTACCTACGGTCACCTTGGATTTACAGGAAATGCGACTTGGGTTGATCCAGAACACAATTTGGTTTTTGTCGTTTTGGCAAATCGCACTTATCCATCAATGTTTCATAATACTTGGGGGGAGGAAGACTTTCGTCCTAAGTTGCAGGGGGCTGTTTATGATGCTATGTTGAAATTGAATTAACCATTAAAAATGAAATCATGAAGAAAATATTTATTTTAGTATCTATTTTTATCTTTACATATAAGTTGTCTGCTCAAGTTTCGTTTGCCCCACTTGTAGGTATTGACATTTTTAAAGTAGAAGGGATCGGATATTTTCAAGACCCAGAAACAAAACAAGGTTTTAAGAAAGTTTCTCCAAATATTGGTTTTTTATTATTAGGCACATTATCCAAAAGGTTAGAATATGGTGTTCGTACTGATTTTATTAAATTCAAAATGACGAATGATTCTGGTATGGTAGATCCTGATGCTGCAACTGAAATTCAGGATATATATATGAGAAATGCATTAAGGATTAATTTAAAATTCAATAATTTCCGAATAGGATCGGGAATAAATACTAATTTTGTTTTTTTACAGAAGGATAATGCATGGGGTAATAAGAAATGGCATTTTAGTGACTTTCCAGGAAACTACGGAATGAGTCATTTTATTTCATATCAAATTCATGATTTCATATTTGAACTAACCTATCAAAAAGATTTAGGTCGTTTAATTGATAAAACTTTTTTAACAGAAGCTTTCTCTTTTTCAATGGCCTATTTATTTAAAATTAAAAACAAAAAACAGATTAAAAA
>CAZOHX010000050.1:0-9924 GCA_964579315.1 uncultured Saprospiraceae bacterium | reverse complement strand
TGGGTGAAAGACGGGATTCGAACCCGCGACCCCCGGAACCACAAACCGGTGCTCTAACCAACTGAGCTACAATCACCATATACGCTTTTGTTGAAGCGACGCAAAGATATAATAAGTTTTGGAAAGGGAAAAGGTATTGAATGATTTTTTTATTTTTTTTTGGCAAAATTATCTATTCATGAAAAGGATAATTGACATTGTGCTTGTCAATAGGAGAAACAACCAATTTTATTCTCCACAAAGAAACCTTTTTCTTCTCATATTGTTTATGAAATTAGAAAATAGAACTTGAAAAATTAATTAGAATGAACAATGATTTAATAGAGTTGGATGTAGAAGGTATGACTTGTAGCAACTGTGCTGCGGGTTTGGATAAGTTTTTAACTAGAAAAGGTTTAGAAGATGTTTCTGTAAATTTTGCGACTTCGGAGGTGAAATTTGTACTTGCAGACTCGGGTCTGACCCTTGATGATGTGAAAGCAGGTATTGGTAAAATGGGGTACGAAGTAGTAGGTGATAATATCAAGCCAAAGTTTTGGACACCAATTAGAAGACTTATTTTTGCGGCAATTTTTACCATTCCTTTAGTTATTAAGCATTTTGCGGTAATGTACGGTATGAATTTCATGCCTTTCTTGGATAATTACTGGGTACAGTTGGCTGTATGTTTACCTGTTTATATTTTGGGATTTACTTATTTTGGAAAAAGTGGATGGAATTCCTTGAAATCGGGTGTCCCCAATATGGATGTTTTGATTTTTATTGGAAGTACGGCAGCTTTTATTTATAGTTTGATTGGTACATATCTAAATGTTCATGATTATATTTTTTATGAAACGACTGCCACTATCATTACTTTGGTTTTGTTGGGTAATTTGATTGAAGATCGATCTGTGCAACAAACAACAACAGCAATTGATGCTCTTTCGGATTTAGAAGCTCAAAAAGCCAATTTGGTATCGAAATCTGGAAGTATTATTTCAGTAGATGTGAAAGAACTCAAAAAAGGAGATATTTGTCAAGTCAATGAAGGCGATACGATTCCATCTGACGGGGTTATTATTGAGGGAAGGGCATTGGTGGATGAAGCTATGTTAACGGGGGAGTCTTTACCTGTGGAAAAAGTTGTGAATGATGATGTAATCGGTGCATCTACCTTGAAAGATGGTAATATCAAAATGAGAGTGGTCGCTGTGGGTAAAGAAACGACTCTGCGGCAGATGATAGATTTAGTGAAAAATGCACAACAGGAAAAACCAGATATTCAACGATTGGCAGATAAAATTAGTGCTATTTTTGTTCCTTTGGTTGTGAGTATTGCTGTTTTGACAGTTTTGGTCAATTATTTCGGATTTGCAGTTCCATTTCAAAATGCCTTGATTCGGGGCATTGCCGTTTTGGTTATTTCTTGTCCTTGTGCCATGGGATTGGCAACCCCGACTGCCGTAATGGTGGGGGTAGGTCGTGTGGCAAGAAATGGTATTTTGATACGTGGGGGGCAAACTTTGGAGACTTTCGCCAGTATGAAAAAAATCGTTTTTGACAAGACAGGTACATTAACAACAGGAGATTTTGTTGTGCAACACATAGAATATAATACTGATGATGAAGCCTATATCAATCGATTGATTTATAGCTTGGAACAATATTCTTCTCATCCTTTGGCGAAATCTTTGGTGCAGCATTTTTCAAATAAAAATCTTGAGCCAATTGTTTTTGAAAAGGTAGAAGAGAAGAAAGGTTTGGGGGTTTTAGCAACGGATTTTGATGGTAATATTTATAAAATTGGTTCATATAAATTTATGAATAATCTAAAAATTGATAATTCATTTGATATTTATATGTCGATAAATGAGGATTGGGTGGCTGGAATCAATTTAGAAGATGAATTAAAAGACGATGCAAAAGCATCTATCGAATATTTTAAAAATCAGAATATTGAGACGGTTATCATAAGTGGGGATAAAAAAAGTAAAACAGCACACATTGCTCATGCCTTAGGTTTGGATACTTATTTTGCAGAGCAAACTCCTGAAGAAAAACTTAAACATATAGAGTCATTTTCTAAATCTGTACCAACGGCTATGGTTGGTGATGGTATTAATGATGCCCCCGCTTTGGCAAGAGCTACTATTGGTGTTTCTCTTGGAAATGCATCACAGGTAGCCATCAAGTCTGCTCAAATTATTTTGCTAAATGGAAAACTAAAGCAGTTGGTCAAGGCAATGGCGATTAGTAAGCATACGTTATTAACAATAAAACAGAATCTATTTTGGGCATTTTCTTATAATTTGATTGCGATTCCAATTGCTGCAATGGGATTTTTAAATCCTATGTGGGGTGCTTTGTTTATGGCATTTTCTGATGTTGTTGTCATTGGAAATTCGTTGAGATTGAAGTATAAAAAGATTTTGTAAAGTTTTATACAAAAAGATGTAACTTAATATAGAGATTCACATATATTATGGTGTGTTTTTGAAGGACAAATGAAATTAAAATGTTGATTTTTGCAATATTTATCATTTGATTTGTGCTTTCTGACAGAACGATAACTTTTAGCTATAAATTGTCGTTTATATTATACCTCCCACTTGGTGGTTGAAGATAAAAAATTCTACTACTGTAATTTGTTCTTAAATCTAGGACAAAACATGAATATATTGCGTACTTGTAATTTTTTTAAATGAAAAATTATTTTCTAATATTTGGTTGCTTTTTATTTTTTAATTTTGTCTCAGGGCAGGATGTTCCTAAATTGCTACTTTCTTCTGTTGTTACAAGAGATTTGGCCGTTAAATATAGAGATAATCAAAATCGTTTTGCGGAAGCAATAGATGTACATGTTTCTCCTAGAAGAGAAGGTAAGTGGGAATACGACGGGCAAAAAGCAATCTGGAAAATAGACATACAATCCATTGGTGCAATTTCATTAAATCTAGGATTTTCTTTATTTCATTTGCCTCCTAATACAGAATTGACTATCAAAAGTTTTTCTACTCAAAAAATATACGGTCCTTTTACGCCAGCGGATAATGAAATTCATAATCAACTTTGGACGCCTATTATTCCTGGAGACCAATTGGAGTTGAAATTAGTAACGACCATCGCTGAAAAAGAGAATATTCAATTGCTTTTGACACAGGTCAATCATGGATTTGTTGATTTCAGTAGAAATGGTAAGATATCTCCATGTCATGTGGATGCAGTTTGTGGAACTAACGATGGATTTCCAATCAATGATTCTTATCGTGATCAAATCAATGCCGTAGGGAGAATGATGATTAATGGGGTGAGTTTTTGTTCAGGGGTATTAATTAATAATGCTCGTCGAGATAATACGCCTTATTTTTTATCTGCAGAACATTGTCATGTGAATGAAGAAAATGCTCCGTCTGTCGTGGTTTATTGGAATTTTCAAAATTCAAAATGTAGAAATACGGATGATAAAGACAATGTTCTTCCTGGAGATGGAAATTTGGATATTTATAATACAGGTTCGATTGTAAGGGCTGCTTATGCCTTAGAAAATAATCCTGATGGTAAAGCTCAAGGTACAGATATGCTGTTGTTAGAGCTAGATGATCCTGTAAATCCCGATGCTGATGTTTATTTTGCAGGGTGGAATGCAACTCAAAATATTCCAAAACAAGAAGTAGCGATACATCATCCACAAGGATTGGAAAAACGAATTTCGATTAATTTAGAACCTACTTTGGTGTCTCCACTCTTTAATAATGAAAGGATTGCTCCACATTTTTTAGAAGTGCAGCATTGGGAATATGGAATTACAGACCCAGGCTCTTCAGGTGGACCATTATTTAATGAAAAAAAACAGGTGGTAGGACAATTGAAAAGTGGTCATGTCACTTGCGACAATAGTTCTCAGATCAACTCAGATTGGTTTGGTTGGTTATTTTATAGCTGGAATGGGGGAGGAGCCCCCGAAAATCAGTTGAAATATTGGCTTGATCCTGATCAAACGGGGATTTTAGAAATGGATGGCAAACCCTTGGCTTCTACCTTGGAAATACAGATAGTGGATGTGGTAGATGTGAAATGTGCTCATGAAAAAACGGGTGGGTTTTCTGTCAAGGTAATGGGTGGTGAACCTCCTTATCAATATCAATTGAATGATTTTGAATTTACCACGATTAATATTTTCTCAGACTTGGGAGCTGGTAAGTATGAAATAAAGATTATAGATCGGTTAGGGGAGGCAGTAAGTGAAATGGTAGAAATACATGAACCAAGCCCTCTTCAATTAAATTTGTTTACTGATTATGATAAAATCACTGCAAAGGCAAGCGGAGGGGCAGGCGTATTAGAATATAGTCTTGATGGAGTAAATTTTCAAGATAATCCAGTATTTCAGGTTGGTGAAAGTGGCACATATACGGTGTATGCTCGTGATGATAATGGATGTCAAATTTCACAGTCAATTGAAATAAATTTTGAACCATTAAGTGTAGAATTAATCTTGGAACATGATTTAAAGTGTTTTGGAGATCAAAATGGTATTTTAAAAGCAAAAATTACGGGCGGTTCTCAACCCTATCGAATTCGTTTGAATGCAGGATCATATGAAGCTGCTACGGAATTTAAAAATTTGGGAGAAGGTACTTATTTTGTGGAAGTGAAAGACAATGCCAATACACTTTTGAGATCCAATAGCATACAATTGGTGGCTCCTGAAATATTGGATTTGCATGTACTCCAAAAAGAACAATCTAATATCGAAATTCAAGTGAATGGAGGTACATCTCCATATCAATATAGTCTTAATAATGAGCCTTTTCAGATCAATAATTACTTTTCAAATGTACCGTTGGGAGAAACTTTGGTGAAAATATTAGACGCTAATTTATGTAGTCTAGATTCTATGGTTACGATTTCGATGGTTTCAAATACAGAAGTCGTAGAGCAATCTATTTTTTCTATATTAGAAAATCCCGTTCAAGATTATTTACAATTGGAAATAGTCGATAATATCCGTTTTCCTTTGCAATTGGATATTTATACTATAGATGGTCAAGGTGTCTTCTCCAAAGAAGTAAAAAATAGAACTTCTCACATATCACTGCCTGTTTCAAATCTAAATGATGGGTATTATCTTTTGATTGTAACGAATGGATATGGGCTCGAAGTAGAAAAATTCATAAAAATAAAATAATTTTTTGCAAAACTGTTTCTTTTTTCAAAAAGGAAACGTACCTTTGCGTCGCTTATTAATTAAGGAAGTATGGCTAGATTATTTATTTGCATAAATCCTTTCAAAAAAGAGCATTTTCGGAGGAGTGGCAGAGCGGTTGAATGCACTAGTCTTGAAAACTAGCATACCTTTACGGGTATCGGGGGTTCGAATCCCTCCTCCTCCGCAAAAGGAGTTGAAATTAATTTTTCAGCTCCTTTTTTTATGCAAATAGGTGAGCTAGAAAATATTTTGTATATGATGAACTTATTCTATGTGAACTTCGTTTTATTGGAGATATAAATTTCTTCTATTTAAACAAACCTCATGGAAAATGTTCTTCCCCGTTACCATAAACCACTGCCAAGTAAAGCTGATCCAAAAGTTGATGTTAAATTTTGGGAAGAAGCCAAAGATGCTTTTGATAAAAAAGAATTTCGAAAGTCAGTTATTGCAGTAATCAATTATATTAATCCAGAACTTTTAAAAGATATTGATACTGAAAAAGATATCAATATTGTGCAGATGCAAGGTTCTGCGGAGATACATCTAAGCATAACACAAGATATTTTTAGCGTAAAAGCTCCATTTTTAAAATTGACGGACAAGACCAACGAAATTGCTTTATTGCGAAAAGTAGCAGAAGTTAATTTTAGTCCTTTAAAATTGGCACAAATCCATCTCAGAAATCAGGAATTATGGTTTGAATATGAAATGCCAATTGTCCTTTGCCAGCCCAACAAGGTGTATGATACATTGCGTGAAGTCTCAGTTTTTGCAGATGATTTTGATGATATGTTTATTGAGAAATATCAAGCTGTTTTTTATAAAAAAACGGCAAGATATGAGTTATCAGAAGAAGATTTAAAAACGGTATGGCAACATATTTCCGAAATTTTGGAAGATTATAAAAATTATTCTAAATTTTTTAAAGAAAAGCGATGGGATGATTATCAATGGGATATTATCGTTATATCTTTATTAAAATTATCAAATATGCCTTATTTGAATGGAAAATATCGTTCAGATTTGGAGGAATACATCAGAAATATGTTCAATATAGATATAGACTATCACTACCGAGTGGATCGGGGTACTGAATTTCTGAAAAAGCTATGTGCAAAACCAAAGGAGGATTGGCTGAAAAATATTTATCATACCGATAAATTGATTTCTCTTCGTTGGAGAAGTTCCAATCAGATAATGCGTGATAAAGCGTCAAAGCATTCTGATACAATTGCAAAATATCAAAATAATGAGGAGTATTTTAATATAGCGTATTACTTACAATATACATTATTGAAATTTATATATGATTTCAATTTGGATGAGGATTATAAGTCTGCTATTGAAAATGTTTTGGAAGAAGTTTCTGGTTTGACACCCGAAGATGCCGCCCCAAAATTATTGAAAGTTTATAAAGATATTTTGGAAGAGAATATACATTCCAATAAGGATAAGAAAAGGGGCTTTTTTTCAAAGTTTTTTGGATAATTCTTTGTAAAAAAAACATTTTGCCATGAATTCCAAAGTATTTTTTAAATAAAATATGACCAAAAACCAATAAAAATAAGAGAGCATGAATAAAATAAAAAATTCAATATATAAAGTAATTACTGCTGCGGGATCGGGGACAGGATTTAAAATTAAGGAACATGATTTCTTAATTACAAATTATCATGTGGTCGAAGGTTCTAAAGTGGTTGCGGTAGAAGACCAAAATAAAGATAGATTTGTGGCTCATGTCATTATGGCGAATCCCGATGTAGATTTAGCTTTTTTAGATGTGAAAGCTTTGAATAAGAAAGCCAGTGGAATTAAGATTGATCCCGATATTGAAGTAAAGAATCATCAAAAAATTAACATAGCTGGATATCCTTTGGGCTTACCCTTTGCTTTTACTTCTGGTATTGTATCATCGCCTAATCAGCCCATGGATGGTCGTAATTTTGTGCAAACGGATGCTGCTGTGAATCCAGGAAATTCGGGTGGGCCTATGTTGACAGATGATGGTGTGGTGGTCGCAGTGACTACTGCAAAGTTTGAGGGCGTAGATAATATGGGGTTTGGCATTAAGCATACAGATTTGATTAAAGAGATTAATGATTTTCATTTTGACGATGGCAAATTTCGAGTGAAATGTAATTCTTGTGATACATTTATTGACAAAGAGACTGAATTTTGTCCCAATTGTGGAAATAATATTGATATTTCAGTTTTTGAGGAGTTTGAAAAGACCCATTTTAGTGCATTTGTAGAAAATGCTCTTGAAAAATTAGGGATTAATCCAGTCCTATGTCGGGCGGGTCGAGAGTATTGGGAATTTCATCAAGGGAGTGCTTTGGTAAGAATTTTTGTTGTTAATAACAATTATTTATATGCGACATCGCCCCTAAATGAATTACCCAAAGATGGATTGAAAAAATTGTTGCGATATATCACTTCGAACCCTGTTCAACCTTATCAATTAGGTGTTTATGAAAATAAAATTTATATTTCATATCGAACCCATTTATCTGATATTTACTCTGAGAAGAAGAATGAAATCCAAGACCATTTAATTAATTTGGTGTTGAAGGCGGATGATTTAGATGATTTTTTCAAAGACAATTACGGATGTGCTATGTCATTGGAGAGTAAAGAGATTAAAATGGAGAATACATTTAAACCCGTCGATATAGATGCATCTGAAATTGATGATATACCTCCTCTTATGTCATCTGAGCAGGTTGTTTCAGCAGAGATTAACCCCTTACAGTTGATGAAAACAGATTTACAAAAAATTTCGATGTTGATGGCAAAATATGATGAATTTGAAACTATTGATTTTGTAGCAATGCAACATGAAGTGGATGAATTGTATAAAAGTATGGAGATTGGTTTAAAACAATCTATGGATAATTCACCAGTTTTAAGTGATTTTTTTATTGCTTATAAAGTAGTTTTGAAAGATATTAAACGTATGATTGACCAAAGAGATAGATTGAAAATGAATTGGACAAAGCGTATGGATTCAAATCATATTGGATATGATAAAATGATGGAGCTGTATCAAAATTATAAAGATCAGTAAAATGAGAAAATAAAATAAACAAACATGCCCAAAAAGATTACCAACATTCATGATAAATTTTTTAAGAAAATAATTTCAGATAAAGAAGTTGCTATTCATTTTTTTGATACATTTTTACCAGTCGATACTCGAAAGAAAATGGTTTTATCAACTTTAGAATATCAAGATACCACTTATATTGATGAGAAACTGGGGATTAATTTTGCAGATGCCGTATTTACTTGTGAAACGGAAAAAGATAATCAAGTAAAGGTGGTGATCTTGATAGAGCACAAAAGTTATGTGGATAAAAATACACCTATTCAGGTTTTGTATTATATCGCTAGTGCTTTGATGCAACAGGTTATTCGAAAAGAAGATTTGCAAGTTATTATTCCTGTGGTTTTTTATCATGGGAAACAAAAATGGGAGTATATATCTTTAGAAAATTTGTTTGAATCAGACTTTTTAAGATATATTCCGTCATTTGAAACTATTTTTGTGGATTTATATCGAATTTCTGACGAAAATTTGAGTATGATTCGAAATGCATTTTTATCATCGATTCTTTTGACTCAGAAATATTGTCGTGAACCTCAAGTACTTGCAGATAATTTAGTGTCGATATTCAATGCACTCAATCCAAGACAAAGGAACTTATTCTATCCTTTAACTGTTTATTTTATAAGTTTGGTAAAGTTAGATAAAAACGATATTTTTGAAAAAATAAATACTTTACCCTCGAAAATTAAAAATGAAATTATGAGTACTTATGATATGATATTAGATGAAGGCTTACAAAAAGGCTTACAAAAAGGCTTAAAAGAAGGCTTACAAAAGGTAGTTGTAAATGGATATCAAAAGGGATTATCTATTGAATTGTTGGCTTCAATGACAGAACTTAGTAAAGAAGAAGTTATTGAAATTTTGAAAACTAAAAATTTGTTGAGTTAAATTTAAGATCATAAATGAAATTATGAGTACTTACGATATGATATTAGATGAAGGCTTACAAAAAGGCTTAAAAGAAGGCTTACAAAAGGTAGTTGTAAATGGATATCAAAAGGGATTATCTATTGAATTGTTGGCTTCAATGACAGAACTTAGTAAAGAAGAAGTTATTGAAATTTTGAAAACTAAAAATTTGCTTGGATAAATTTAGATAGACATATCATTTACACTAGCAACTGGCTTTTCACAAGCAAAGTGCTTACAAACATAAATCAAAGTTTTACCATTTACGATTTGTTTTCCTTTTAATAATGGGAATGTGTCATCAGTGTTTTTACTGGACATAATAATTTTTTCAGGAATAAATTTTGTGTTAATTTCTTTTACATATTCAATATGTTTTTCACCAAGAACCGCAATTTCAGGTAGTCCATATAATTCAATTAAAAGTGCAGTAGCCCATTTGGAGAATGAAAATGCCTGTTTAGAAAAGACATCTTTCATTTGAATCAACATCTTATAAGCGTGTTCTAGAAAATCATCTTGCCCTAGAAGTAATCCTATTTTTTTGAGATTTATCATCATGATTGCATTGCCAGATGGACGTTCGGCATCATAAATTTCTTTTTGGTTCACAATGATATTTTTTTGATTTTTGGGCGAACTAAAGAATAAGGCACTTTTTTCATCCTTAAATAGTTCCAAAGATTTTTGGGTTAATTGGTGTGCAATG
>CAZOHX010000049.1:0-10090 GCA_964579315.1 uncultured Saprospiraceae bacterium | reverse complement strand
GATGCTTAGGAAGAAATTGGCTTCTCGAATTAAAAACTAATTCGAGAAGCTTTTTCTCATCAATCAGCCAACGCAATAAAATCTACAATCTCCAATCCATATCCATCTAACCCAACTCTACGTTTAGGATTATTGGTAATCAATTTTATTTTGGTACAATCCAAATCACTAAGAATTTGTGCTCCTACACCAAAATCTCGTTGATTGAGCACCTTTTTCATTTCGTTAAGCGATGCATCTGAATTTTCATTATGCATTTTCAAGTATTCTAAAATGGAAAAATCTTTTTCGCCATGACGCATATATAAGAGCAAACCCGTTCCTTCATTTGAGATTTGTCTTAGAGCTTTATCTAAAAACCCTTTACGATCACCAAATAATGCACCCAATACATCAATTGTTTCAGTAGAAGAATGTACCCTTACTAGGACATCATCTCCTTTATTCCAATTTCCTTTTTTAATTGCTAAATGTATATCCCCTGTGGTGATTTGCTTGTAAGCAATAATTTCAAATTTCCCATATTTGGTATCTATATGAACAGACATTTCTTTCTCAATAAGCCTTTCATTTTGCATTCGGTAGGCAACTAAATCATTGATACTTATGATTTTCAAATCATGTTGAGCCGCAATTTTCATTAATTGAGGCAATCGTGCCATGGTGCCGTCCTCATTCAGTATTTCTACCAACACACCAACTGGTGCAAATCCTGCTAGTCTTGCTAGATCAATTGCGGCTTCTGTATGACCTGTTCTTCTCAAAACGCCACCAGATTTGGCACGCAAAGGAAAAATATGTCCTGGTCTTGCAAAATCCGTGGCTTTTGTGTTGGGATTCACGAATGCTTTGATGCCCGTAGCCCTATCATAAGCCGAGATACCTGTGGTACATCCTTGTCCAATCAAATCTACCGAAACAGTAAATGCAGTTTCATGAAGAGCAGTGTTTTTTTGAACCATCATTGGTAAATCAAGTTTATCTGCTAGGGTTTCTTCAACAGGGGTACAGATTAATCCTCGCCCGTGCGTTGCCATGAAATTGATGATTTCAGGTGAGATTGTTTCTGCTGCTCCTACAAAATCGCCTTCATTTTCACGATCTTCATCATCTACAACGATGATTACTTTACCCGCCTTGATATCACCAATAGCTTCTTCAATTGTGTTTAACTTCATAGTTTTATTGTCTTTTAGGTGGTTCCCAGACACTGTTTTTAATTCCATTATAATATTTTAAAAAACCTTCAAATAAGGCGAGATTCATATAATTAAAGTAAGTAATATTTCTTAGAACACTGATATTGAGCCCTATTTTTCGAAAAATAAAATCCAATATGGGAATAACAACGATTCCTATCAAAAAGATATAAAAAAGTATAGGATAATACCAAATATGATTCAAAAATAAGAAAAAAAGACTGATTCCAATGGAAATAATGAAAAATGGACCTAACCAACGAAGTACTTTATGTGAAAAAAATGCAAATCCCAAACCATTGACTTTTAATAAGTGTTTAAAAACTTTTAAATTTTGAAAATTTCCTGATGAAATTCGTTTTTTTCGACGATATTCTTCATTCATTGCTTGAGGAACAGGCTCATGGCAAATGGCATCTAAATCGTTAATCGCTTTAAGACCTTTTTCTAAGGTTTTCATACAAATATAAAAATCATCCACTAAAAAATTAGGCGGTACTTTGGTAAATGCAGTGGATCGAATGGCATAACAACCACCCAAGGGACCAATCATCGTGCCCCAAATTTTCCCTTCATGGTGTTTCAGCATCACTTCATTGCGAATATATTGATTTTCAGATTGAGAAATACCCTGATGACTCAATCCTGTATTTAAAATATTTGAATCTACAATCCCAATTTCTTGATTTTTAAAATGCTTTACTAAATGAAAAAGGGTTTGGGGTTCAAGCATAACACTTGCATCTGTCAATAGTAAAATGTGATTTTCATCAAATGGATGGAGTTTCGCAGCATAATCAACCAATTCATTAATTATATTGGGTTTTCCTCGGCGATTTTGAAATGGGAAAAATGAGAAGCTATGCTTATTTTTAGTAATTTGTTCTATGAGTGCATTGGTCTGGTCTGATGAGCAATCCGATCCAATATAAAAATGAATTTTATTTTTTGGGTAATCCAATTCCAATAGACTTTTCATTTTTTTGGAAATGACTTTTTCTTCATTATACGCTGCCATCAAAATGGAAACAAAGGGTAAATTATCTTCTTTTTGAAAAATATTTGCATTATTGGACTTAGATTTGGCTAGGAATGTCAGTATTTTTGGATATACAACATAGCTATGAAGTAATCCAATCGCACTTATCCATAAAATAATTTCAAAAAAGGTGATTAGCAATTAAATGTTGTTTTATTGATGATTGCAAATTTAGGATAATTATGTTTAAAAATTGCATGTCATTCAGATTTTGATTGGTATCTTGTGCAGTCAGTTGTAATATGAAATTTATTTGAGTATCTAATGCTAATAAAATTGACCATTTTGAAATTAATTTTTTTCACAAATCTGATAGAAATAAAATGGATATAACAGAAATTTTAGATAATCCTACGGATTTTTTAAACGAAATTTTTAGAAATTTGGCATTGGTCAATATTGATATTTCTCTGTTGAAATTGGATCATATTTGTTATCGAGTGGCTACTAAAAAAGCATATTCTGAAAAAAAGAATAAACTGCTTCAAATTGGACAATTATTAGCATCAGGAATGATTAATGGACGAGAAATTTCAACTTTCAAACTTAATCAGCCGATTGGATACAAAAATCGCAAGATTTTCATTTTAGAATTGCCTTCTCCAAAACTAAATAGTCCTTATCCGCAAGGCTTTGAGCATGTGGAGTTTGTAACGGACTGTTCTTTAGAAAAATTTCAAGAAATTTATAGTTTTGTTGATTTTGACCAAAAAGCAATGACCAAGAAATTTAATCGAGATTTACGAATTTCATTTGGCAACATAAGTGTTAAATTTCATGAGCAATCCCTTGAATCTGTAATTCAAACTGAGCAAAACTAATTTTTTTACTCCTATGATTTGAAACTTTTGTTGTGAATGGGATTGGGATTGTAGTTTTAAAAAAGTTCCATTTGAATGAGAAAAATCGTGATTTGAATAAAATTAACAATTTACAATTAAAAAAATAACACAATTATAGGTATTGCATTATAAGTAATTTTTATATATTAGAGTTTTCTAACTAAATAAAGTAAAATGAAATCAACTAATTACATTTTAATTGCAATACTTTTTGTATTCGCATCATGTTCCAAAGAAAAAATCACAATAGAGGGGTCTTCGGAGCAAAAAGTCATGTCCACCTCTGAATTAGATACGTATATTCGATCAAAAATCGGACGAGATCAATTATTTTATTGGCAAAAAGCACCTGATAATATAATATGGAATGGAGCTATGCTTTCTGATTCTATCGTGACCATTGGTTATACCGTAAATGGAACAAAAGATTTATCGAAAATAATGGGAAATGTAGATATTAAAGGTGAAAAATGGATTGAAACTCGACAAGAATTAGCAAAATTGGTACTTCAATCAGAAAAACTATCAAGAAATAATGGAAATTTAACAATGGAAGATTTATTGCCATTTGGTTGGAATCAGCATTTTCCACAAATTCAAGTACAAATTACAAATTTAGATTTAATTCATAAATTGCGATCTAATCCAAATGTCCGATACGTTGAACCAACAGGCTATTTTTTACATGATATTGCAAATGAGCGAAGTGGGACAGGCTGTAGTAGTGCTCCATCTAACTTAAATACCGCAGATTTCAGTACTATAACTCCAAATGCGAAACGTCCTTGGAATTTTTCTGAACATAATATTACAACAGCATGGAACACCAGTAAAGGCAATAATGTCAAAATTTGTGTAATCGATACTGGAGCTTCCGATAATCAAAATAATCTTGGAAGTCAATTTGCAATTGGACCATCATCAGGTAGAACCATTACAAAGAAAAGTACACATTATACGGGATCATGGTGGTGGAAAAGTTTAGATTCTCCCCATGATGATTGTGGACATGGAACCGCCATGGCGGGTTATGCTGCAGGTCCACGAGGCAACGATGGAAATTCTGTAGGCGTGGCGTATCAAGCAGATTTATTGACCATAAGAGCTTTAAGTGATGTTGTAATTTGGGGATCTAACGATAAAAATGGGGTACGAGATGCACTGCATATTGCAGGAGATGATGCTGCTGTAAAAATCATCAGTATGTCAATTGGTACTATTTTTTATAGCAGTACAGTTGCTGATGGCATTTTTTATGCCGACAATAAAGATAAACTTATGTTTTCTGCTGCGGGAACATCCACTTGGTATTTAAATTGGTATGGTGTGATTTTTCCTGCTAGTATGTCTCAAACGGTGGCAGTGACAGGTGTTAAGGATAATACATCGAATGTAAAATGTAGTACATGTCATTCAGGAAGTGAGGTTGACTTTTGTGTAGTCATGCAGCGTTCCAATAATAATAGTCGTACTTCACTAAGCCTTGTAACTTATGGAGATGCACCTATGTATATTGGTGGGTCATCTTGTGCAACAGCAACCATGGCAGGTTCTGCTGCATTAATTTGGGCTAATAATCCTACCATGAATCGGTCAGGTATTATGTCTAAATTGAAATCTGCGAGCCAGTTTTATCCCAATCGAGATAGTGAGTTTGGATGGGGGCGTGTGGATGTAAATGCTGCACTTTAAAAAATGTAATTGATGAGTTGAGTGTTTAAATTTTAACTCAACTCATCAATTTTATTATTTTTTCCAAACATTATTAGATGAATTTACATCTAAAATATAGGGATCACCCAAAACTATCTTTTGAATTTCTTTATTTTTGGAATAATTAAAATGAAGAAAGTTTCTACAGTTATTTTTTGTCCAGATATCAGCTTCTTTTTCAATAACTTCTATGGAGCCATCTGTGAAAGTAATTTCTATTTTAATTGGAACATATAATCCTCCTAAATTTCGGACAATAATCACATCATCCCCTTTAAGTACAGAAAGATCGGCATAATTTCGATTAAAATACCAATTTTCCCAATACCAATTTAGATTCTTTTCAGAAATATCACTAAATGTATTGAAAAAATCAAAAGGAACGGGATGCTTTCCATGCCACCGCTTCATATACTCCACCATGCATTTTTTAAAAGTCACTTCACCCAACATTCTATACAAATAATAGTATGAAAAATAGGATTTATTATAACTTGTATATCGATAAGGTGCTCTAGTTTTGATATCATAAGTGACAGTCATCAATGGAATTTCACGATCACTGCCTGCAAATTGATAATATCGTTCTGCTCGACTTAAAATATAGTCAAATTTACCAGTTTCATCTTCTTGATCAATGTAAAACATAGGGAAAAACGAAGCCCATCCTTCATCCATCCATGCATACTTTCTTTCATTAATTCCCATATAAAAAGGGAAATAAGTATGTGCAGATTCATGGTAAGTTAGTCCTGCACTTCTGACCCATGTTTTGGTAGAGGCATCATTACACATCATGGGAAATTCCATCCCAGAATTGCCATTAAAAATGGTCATTGCTGGATAAGGGTAGGGTACTCCAGGTAATCTTGTAGAATAATTTTTTAATACTTTGGCCTCAAGTTCAGCAATTCTATAGTAGTCTTCAGAATCTTGACGATATGCTGCACTTACAAATGCTTTTCTATGGGATTTGGAATCTACTTCCACAGAACTTGCATCCCATAGGAATTTATCACTTGTACCAAATGCAAAATCAGGTACATGTTGAGCTTTATAATGATAAATTAAAAAATTCTTTTGTTGAGTAATATTTCCTTTTTTAACATCATCTTTTGTGATAATATGTGTGATTTTATCAGTATTTTTAGCTTTTTTGAAACGCTTTTCTATATTTTTTGAAAAAACTTCATTTGGATTTTCCAATTCTCCTGTTGCCCATACTACAAACTGGTTGGGTACTTTTATATTGACATCATAATCGTTAAAATCACTGTAAAATTCAGGCATCATAGTATAACTCTGTGTATCCCAACCATCAATGTCATCATAAACTGCAACTCTTGGATAAAAATAAGCTACAAAAAAAGTACTGTCCTTATAATTTCCACACCGAATTTGTACATCTGGAAAGATAAAATTCCATGCTATTTCGAAATTGATCGATGCGTGGGGTAGCACAGGGTTTTCTAATAAAATAATCCTGTTAGTTCCACTAGTTTTGATACTATCACTGTGAATTTCCTTATCATTAACCAATAAATTTGATATTTCTACACCATCATTCATTGCCTTTAAATCGAAATTATAATCTCTTGCTGCTTGTTTTTTATAGGCATCAGATAGAACGGATATAACTATTTTGTTTAATGTATCAGGACTGTTATTAGTGTAATGAATTTTTTCTGTTCCAGAGACTTTATTTGTACTGGGCTCTAAAGATACATCAATCTGATATTTTCCATGATTTGTCCAATATGTTTTACCAGGTAGTCCATTAATTGATCTTGTTTGATTTTGAATAGCTTTCTGCATATTTAATGGCAAACTATATTGAGAATAACCATGAATAGACAGAAAAAGGATAAGAATTGCTACTAATTTTTGCATAATTGTATTTTTTGCCCAAAATAGGAATAATTAATTGCAATTGGAAATTATCTATTTTTGGAATTTTTTATGCTAAAATATATACCATATAAGTGGTATAGAATAGATGACTTTTTTTATTTAACTTTGTATGCAGCGATTAGTTGATTTAGTTATTAACTATTGTCTTATTTTGCTGTAAGTAAATTTCATTTTCCAAGCCGATTCTACTTTTTTCTCATCAAAACAATGATGCATTGTTTTGAAAATATAGTTTTATGTATAACAATTTATACCTTCCATCAACGAAAGGAATTTTTATCGCTTTTTTCATTCTATTTGGTTTGAATTTAACCATTTTGGCTCAACCTTGGACGGAGTCACTGGAAGAAAAACCTTCATCTCAATTAACCTTTTTTGATTATCAAAAGGCATTTTATGATTATTGGAAGCCTTATAATCTTGATAAAACGGGTCATTATATTGATGAAAATGGTGAGAAGAAAAAAGCACATGGTTGGAAACAATTTAAACGATGGGAATGGTTTTGGGAACCTAGAGTTGATCGAAGAGGTAATTTTCCAGATGTAAGTTATAAAAGAAATTCCAGTACATCTAGGTCGGTTACTAATACAGCATCCAATTGGATGTTTTTGGGCCCTAATTCATCTAACGGAGGTTATGCAGGAGTAGGCAGACTAAATTGTGTCGCTTTTCATCCTACAGATAATAATACTTATTGGGTAGGAAGTCCTGCTGGCGGAATTTGGAAAACAACGGATAATGGATTGACCTGGAATGTACTCAATACCAATACGACCGTCTTGGGGGTTAGCGATATTGTGATTCCAGCTGACTATGCTACCTCCAATACTATATATATTGCTACGGGTGATAGAGATCATTTTGATAATAAAAGTATAGGTGTTTTGAAATCAACAGATGGAGGAATCACTTGGAATACAACAGGTTTGACTTTTAATACAACGCAAAATATTGTCATTACCAAGCTATTGCAAGATCCTAATAATAATTCTGTTCTTATTGCAACAACTAATTCTGGTGTATATAAAACAACCGATGGTGGAGTTACATGGCCATTAATTTATAACTATTCTACTAGTTATTTTTCTGACATAGAAGCTAAGCCAACTAGTTTTGATACACTTTATAGTGCAACCCGATACGATGGACAAATCTGGCGTAGCGTGAATGGTGGTTCTACATGGACTAAAATGTTAGATACTAGTGGTAAAAGGGTTGAATTGGCAGTATCTGCTAATGATAATAATAAAGTATATGCTTTAATATGTTCATCTAGTTATGGACTTTTAGGGATTTATCAATCTACAAATAGTGGTGATTCTTTCAGTCAGGTTTTTGATGGCAGTATTGGGGGACAAAATCTATTAGGTTGGAACGCAGATGGTACAGGTAGCAATGGGCAAGGTTGGTATGATCTTTCTTTAGCAGTTGATCCAGATGATGCTAATAATGTATTTGTCGGAGGGGTTAATACTTGGCATTCAACCGATGGTGGTACTTCTTTTAGTATTGTAAATCATTGGTATGGTGCATCAGGAATAAATGCCGTACATGCCGATAAACATAATTTAAAGTTTAGATCAAATGGCGACTTGTTTGAATGTAATGACGGTGGAATTTATTATACTACTGATGATGGAGTTTCTTATTCAGACCTTACCAATGGATTAGCAATCAGTCAGATGTATAAACTAGGCGTTTCTCAAACCGTAAGTGATGATGTGATTACTGGGCTTCAAGATAATGGAACAAAAAGTGTGGTCGGTTCTGTATGGAGTGATGTGATTGGCGGTGATGGAATGGAGTGTGCTATTGATTTTACGAACGCCAATATTCAATATGGTGAAGTATATTATGGAGCGTTAAAGAGAACTACTAATCATTGGACAAATCAGATAAGTATTCAACCTTCAGGGTCAAGTGGGGCTTGGATTACTCCTTTTATGATTGACCCATCTGATCACAATACTATTTTTGCGGGATATAAAGAAGTGTATAAATCAACGGATATGGGTTCTTCTTGGACTACAATTTCCAACTTTGGAACAGGTATTAAAATAAATAACTTAGTAGTTGCTCCATCAAATAACCAATTTATTTATATTTCACATGGTAGTACAGTCCTAAAAACAGAAAATGGAGGTACTTCTTGGACAGATATTACTTCAGGATTGGGAAGTAGTTATAAAACTTATATTACAGTTAAAGATGATGATCCTTCTCATATTTGGGTTACGGAGAGTTCTTATTCAGGAAATACTGTTTTCGAATCAACGGACGCTGGTGCAACTTGGACTAATATTTCAACAGGTTTACCCCATGTTCCAACAAATTGCATTATTCAAAATAAATTAATAACAAATCAGATAGACTTATTTGTAGGTACTGACAATGGGGTTTATTATAAGTCTGGTGCTAATGATTGGGTTTCTTATAATAATGGTTTTCCTAATGTCATAGTTACTGAATTAGATATTTATTATGACAACACAGTTAACAGCAATAGCTTATTACGGGCTGCTACCTTTGGACGAGGGCTTTGGGAAACTGCAATTTTGGAACCATCTCTAGCACTTTTTAGTTCTAAATTATTTATGCAAGCTGATTTTGATGGAACTACTTCACTTATGAAAGATGATCTACGTACAGCAAATCAAATTCCACTCACTGAACCATATACTTCTTTAGGGTACACCCAAGTTGGCGGTGGAGGAGAAACCACAACAACTCCTGTCCTTGCAGTATCTGGCAACAACGCCATAGTAGATTGGGTATTCCTAGAATACCGAGATCCCACAGATTCAACGCTAGTCATCGCCACTCAATCTGCGTTAATTCAAAGAGATGGCGACATAGTAGATGTAGATGGAACAAGTGCGGTGGCATTGCCATCAGCTGTTTCTAGTCTAAGCGAAATGTATTTAGTCATCAAACACCGAGTTCATTTACCAGTAATGTCTCAAAAAATAGCCACAAATTGTTGTTCAACAACTCCTTATGATTTTACAACGGATATCACCAAAGCATGGCATGACCCTGTTATTACTACCAATGCACCATTAAAAGACTTGGGCAATGGCAAATACGGTATGTGGCGTGGCAACATAAAAGCAGATAAAAATCTAAATATTGTCGATTTTATTCTTGCAAAACAGGGGACAAATCCAGCACAGAATAACGTATATGATCAGTCAGATGTGAATATGAATGCGAAAAAAAATATTCAGGATTTGATTATGGCTAAGCAGGCTAGTAATCCTGTTAAAAAGGCACATGTGCCTGATTAGTTATATTCAAAAATATGGTTTTACTTACCTAAATTCTATAAAACAATAGTCCGTTAGAAAAACTTGTTTAGTAAAAAAGGAATATGAAAAGTATGC
>CAZOHX010000048.1:0-10128 GCA_964579315.1 uncultured Saprospiraceae bacterium | reverse complement strand
TTTAATTTTCTCCTCATTTCTTTTTGCCTTTGCAATGAAAATATCATCTCTAGCCATATCCACTTTTACAGGGCGATCAATGATTCTTCCCAAATTTATAGTAGCTTGAATATTCCAACGTGGGAAAGGGTCAAAAATAGGAGTCAAAGGAGTAGCTTCTTGCTTCACAATATTGTTTTCATTCAAATTCATTGCAAATGAAATATCCTTAAACCAATCAAGTTTTGCTAACTTATACTTGCTCTCCGTTTTTTTTAATTCATATTGAGAAATCTTTTTACTTGGAGCATTTGCCCATCCTAATTGTACCAAAAATTCATCAAATCTCAATTGAGGACTTCCCAAGGGAGGAATTAATGTATCATAATTAATCGTTTGGGCTGAAATCATAGAAGAAAAGCCCAATAAAAAACTAAGGCATAAAATTTTATATAAAAGTTTCATGTGTTTTTTGTATTACTGCTACTTTGGAAATATAATTTGAATCTTTCTATCTAAATATGAAAGTTGACACAAAATAAAGCTATTTAGCTCAATATTACAATATTCACGATGATTATTTATTACGAAACTAGATTTAAGTAGGTATCTGAGTGCAATTTTTCTAGACTTTTTCAAACCCAGTCGGTTCATCATCAAAATCTTTTAATCTCACAATAGCAGCCAATGTCATATAAAATATAATACTCGTTGGTAACAGACTTATCACTTCTTGAGGATAACTCGCAATAACTAACATAAAAATAATAGCAATCAAGCCAAGATAAATCTGTTTAATCTGTGGATTATTAACTCGTAAATAATAATAAAGTCCTAGTTGAAATGCCTTAAATAACATAAGCATATAAATAATCAATCCTATCCATCCTAACTCAACAGCAATTCGTACATACCCACTATCAGGTGGGAAATTCGCCAACCGAGTATTAGGTGAAAATCGCTTTCCCCAAACACCTGTACTCCCCATACCACCACCAAATGGATGTTTTTGAATGTAGGGTTGAATAAAAGCTTGATTATCCATTCTCAATTGAAAAGAAGCATCCGCAGATGGTTTGAAGGCAGATTGAATTCGATACAATACAGGATTTCTTGTTGGAATTATCATCAAAATAGCTCCAAAAACAAAAGCAATCGCAGATCCTATTAATACTTTCTTCTCAAGCGTTAAAATTACATATATAAAAAATCCAATTGGAATCATCACTACGGGAGTCCTTGATCCACCATATCCCATTGACAACAACATCAACATGGCAGAAATAAGCAGTACTATTTTTTTCCAATTTTCTTTGGCAACGGGTATCATTATGATTGTAAAAACTGCCATAAATGCCATTAATACTCCAAAGGTAGTTGGATCTGTAAAAAAAGAAAATACTCTGAATCTATTCCATTGAACAATCAATTGGAATCGTTCTGGATCAGCATATAACCAAGCAATTTCCGCATCTAAAAATCCAAAATATTCTTGTTTTAATCCATAGAGTGCTGCCAATAAAGTCATAAATATGGCAAATTTCAACATCCATTTTATTTTTTTGAGACTATCAAAGGCAAAAAGAAATACAAAATACATCACAAATAGTAACGCCAAACTTCTTACCGTATAAACCCAAGCAATTCTGGAGGGTGCATATGGATTTAAAGCCTGTAGTAGGCAGTATCCAATCCAAAGCAAAATATATGGAGTCAATGGGTTCTTGGCAAAACTCCAATCTCGTAATTGAATTTGCTTCAAAACTATTGCTCCCATCAAAATAAAAGAAAAAGCATCTAAGGCTATCCCTGCTGGAGCGGAACTAAACTTACCAATAAACTGAACAAAAAAGGATATAAAAAGGACTATTGCTCCACCAAGCTGCTGATTCATCAAACAGCCTATAAATACAGGAACGCCAATCAACATCGTAAAGACCAAAAATCCTACCTTTATCCCACCATAGGCAACTATGCCCGCAATAAGGGTACTGATAAGTGCTATAAATATATAGCCTATGGGTGAATTCAATTTCTTTTGAATCAACTCTGCTTTGAGCCAATTTTGAAATGAATGATATTTTGTTATTATTGTTGCCATAGATTTTCTAAATCAAAACCACCTTTACGAAAAGTGCAATTAACACCGCTATAATCATAACCGTTGCAATATTTTCAATTAATTTTTCCTTTTTATCTAATGTCTTCATATAAATATTATTCCTATCTTTATTTAAATGGATATGTCTATTCTTAAGAGCATCTTACCCATTTTTTTAATTCAAAATCATATGTTTTTATTGATTTTGCAGGGGCTCCTGCTACAATAGTAAAATCAGGGATATTCTTGGTAACCACGCTTCCTGCTGCCACGATGCTATGCTTTCCCATTTTAACACCCGCCGTGATTACTGCATTGGCACCAATCCAACTATCGTCTCCAATTTCAATCATTTCAGTACTTGTGGGGTGATCTCGTATAGACATATCTACATTTTCATAGCCATGATTCAATCCTGATAGTACAATATTTTGTGCCAAAAGTACATTATTTCCAATATTAACAGGTCCAATAACCACACAACCTATTCCAATCAAAGAATTATCCCCAATAAAAACATCCCCAACCCCATTGTTAATAGTTGCTCGTGATTCTATGATGCTTCCTGCTCCCAATGAGAACTTATTAAAGGGTAAAATATCCATTCGAGCAGAAAATCTTACTTTTGATTTTCTGCCACGATGATGCAAAAATCTATTTAAAATATTACGAATCCACCATCTAGGTCTAAAATCGTTTCGTGGAACAATCATCCAATGAACAATTTTCTTTAAGACTGGATTTGATTTAATTGTATTACCTAAACCCATAATATTTAAGATTTTACAGATTTATGCTGCAAATAAGACGCTGCTATTTTCCAAAACTCAGCTACTCTTGCTTCCCATGTATTGGTCAACGCAACCGCTTGTCTTTTATCAATGGATTCTACCCCATTATCTTCAATCGCCAACTCCAAATCACTAAGAAATTCATCATGAGATTTTGCTACTCTGATTACATCCTTAAAGGTCGCAATATCTTCAGAAAAATTAGTAGAAACTACTGAACGCCCCGCAGATAAATACTCATTTATTTTTAATGGATAAATACTTTTAGTCAAGGTATTACACAAAAACGGAATAATCACAGCATCCATATACTGTAAATATTGTGGCAAAATATCTAATTTCTTAGATCCTGTCAAGATTACATTATCTAGTTTATCAATTCCCAATTTTTTAATTTGATCGCTATTTACTGGTCCGACTAAAAGAATCGATAAATCAGAAAATTTCAAAGCAATCTTCTTTATTAACGGATAATCAATACGAACTGCATCCATATTTCCGACAAACCCTATAATTTTAGTAGTAACTGTTTCTATCTCCTTTGGCTTGGTATATTTTTCGTTCAAAGCCTTTTGAAAAACAGAAGTGTCTGCTGCATTATGCGAAATGTAAACTTCGGTATTATGTTTCAACATTAATCGTTTCAACTCGCGAGATGTAACCAATACTAAGTCTGCATTTTTTGCAGATAAAGCTTCTAATCGCACTCCATGTTTAACCATATAGGCACTCTGAGAAAGATCATCGATGCACTGATAGACGTTTAAAACGGGTGGATGCTCTTCAGGAATAATATCTTGAAAAAAAGGATTAAAACAATTGATGAAAATATAATCTTTAATATCATATTTTTTTATAATGTCTCGAATTGCATTTTTAACTTTTTTATCATTTTTCTTGGATAACATACTGTAAATACCACCATTATTCATCCAATTGATAGGTAAAGTCATATTAGGTGTTACGGAAATTAATTTTTCAGGTGTTCCTGCAATATGATCATACCGAATCTTCCCTTTGTACAAATCTGATTTGATGGATGTAATTTGCTCTTCCTTTCGATGTTTTATCACATCTTTAACAGAAAAAGGATGATTCAAGTAGAAAACTCTATTTTGCTTAGCAAACTCCTTACCAAGAGACAATGAAACGGATGAATAAGGATTGTCCCAACGAAACAAACTAAAATATATAATGTCAATTTTTTTATTCATAAGCAAGTGTGTTTTGTGTCAATTATTAGGGCGTTTTGATATGGATTTGGCTGAATTTTGATGACCATTTATCTTGTATGAATTTCAGAAACTTCCCATAAAACTCAATAGCATAGTAAAATGGTTTCAAAGGATTGATTTCAAACATTCGATACAAAACGATATGATTCGCAAAGAACATTATAGTGTACGTCAAAATCGTTCCATAGGCTGCACCATAGATGCCATATTTTGTAATAAAAAAATAATTACTTACAATATTGATGAGTGCTCCTATGATTACAAATCTAAAATTAATATGGGGTTTTCCAATAGAATCTAATATAGTACCAAACTGATTTGAGAACGGAATAAAAAATCCATAAAGAATGGTCAATGCCAATAAAGGTGCAGACGTCACATATTTATCGCCCGCTATAATCCATAAAATCCAGGATGGAAATGCCCAAACAAATAACACCGCAGGCAATGTTACGGTCAATATCGCTCCTACTGCCTTTTCATACATCAATTTCACCGCCCCTTTTCCTTCCTTAGCAGATTTACGGGCATTTTGAGGGAATACAATAGATGCAACGGAGAAAGCAGGCACTTCTACAAGATTTGCCACTTTGATACATGCATCATAATGAGCCACCGCCATAGGCACCGCTAATGCTCCCAACATCCATTTGTCGATAGATTTATACAACATTGCACTTAAATTGGTGCCAAATACAAATTTTCCATATTGAAACAATTTTTTCACCCAATTCCAATCTACAATGTCGCTTTTAACAAAATATTTTCTACCAAAACGATAAGCAACAAAAGAAGCAAGAAAAGCCGTAAATATCTGAAAAAGAGCCAAATTTATCAAAGGTATGCTTTCCCCAAAAATAAAATACCCCAAAACAAAAATAAAAAATGCACCCTGTTTGGCGAAAGTACTCCAAAAAGTACCTTTAAAATCAAGATTTGCCTGTTGTAAAAAATTAAATTGCTGAAATGGAATCAGTACAATCGTAGTAATAATATAAATCTGAAATAATATTTTCAAAACGGGGAAATCCCAAAAATAACCTAATAAAAAATGAGATAATATCAATAAAAACACACTAGACACAAGTGTGACTAAAATATTTAAAACAGAAGCTGCATTAAAAATTTTACTATGTTCTACTTCATCTTCTGTTGAAATAAATCTAATCATACCATTTTGCACCAATCCAGCCTTTCCCATTTCAATCAAAGCGGTAACAGACATAAATAAAACCCAAATACCCGCATTTGACTCTGATAAATTTCGATATAACAAGGCGAATGTCCCAAAACCAAACATTTGTACAGAAACTTTCTCGAGCAAACTCAAGAGTCCTGAATTAATCCAATATGACTTTTCAGACTTTGTCATTGATTCTCAAATGGTTTGATTTAAAGTACGTTAGATATATCTACTTTATTTAAAATTGCACCTACAAATTTAGCATTTTGGTTTTTTAAATAATCTCCTGACTCCTTATCCTTTGCACTCATTTCAAGATTAGCAGCATATACCGATATTATCTTTTCAACATAAGGCACCAATTCTTGTGAATCAGAATATAAATTTAATGCAGGTCCTTCCAAGAAAATATAATCATAATCAACTAAAAACGATTCTAAAAATTTAGAAAAATCTGTACTTGAAAATTTTTCAGCAGGACTACTAAATCCGCCATTATTGCCTATAATATCAATATTATCCAAACTGAACGATGATTGTGCTCCCGTTTCAAAACTACTTTCTAAATTATTTTCACTAATCAGTCTTGATGCCAAAGAATTAGTTTGAAGATTGGTCTCCGACATGCGAGTCAATGTATTATTTTTGAAATTCGTATCAATTAAAAGGACTTTTTTTCCCTTTAAAGTCAACGCATACGCCAGATTAACCATTAAATAAGTTTTCCCTTGCTGTGGTTGAGTACTTGTAAATAAAAAAGTAGATCCCCCTGACTCTTCCAACTGATGCCTAAGTTTACGAATTGATTCCACAAAATACTTTGCAGATGGCTCTGTCTGTGCGGAATGAAATAAGCCATTTAAATCTTTCTCACTTACATGAAAATCATTTACAATCCCTACTAAATTGGTATCCGTAAAATTATGAAACTGACTAGGTGATCCCAATGACTTATCAAAAAATGCAAGCAAAAATAAAGACATGATAGCAAAACTCCCCCCCAATACCCCTGAAAAAACAGAGATAATTCCTTTATGAGATGATTCTGGTTCGTCAGGAACTTGGGCATTTTCAATGGTAGAAATAGGGTGATATGCCTTTTCCAAGGTTATTTTTGCGTCATTTAGCTTGTTTCTTGCCAATTCATAAGCTTCTTCCGCTATTTTTACTTCACTTTCTAAATTAGTAACGGTTGCCATATCTCCTACCAAACCAGACGCTTTGCCACGAATGGCAGCCAAACTACGGTTGATAGATTTTACGGTTTCTCTTGCATCTACCAACTCCAATTCCATCTTGATACGTTGAGATAAAAGATCAGACCCCATTTTATCATCTAAATCAGAAAGATCAGAACTTTCAATTTTAACATACTCTCCCATTTTATCTTCCAGTTCAAGTCTTGCAATATTTAGTTGCTTTTTGATTTTTTCATCCCCAGTAGTAAGGTATTGATCATTCAAATCAGCAATTCTAGCCTTTAAATCTAAAATATCTTGACTACTCAAAATACTAGAAGCCTTTGATGCCACAGTAATTTCTGTTCCTTCATCAATATAAGTATTCAGCTTTGCAATGGACTTTTCTAGTGCTGGTATTTTCTTCCCTACCCGCTCCCGCATCATTTCTAAATTCTGAATTTGCTGTACCGTTCCTTGAGCCTGAACATCTACATCCAATACTGCACGTTTCTTTTTATAAAAATTAAGTTGCGTATTTAAACTATCTAAATATCGTTTTTTGTTCTTTTCTTGAATTTCAGCAAATTGAAATTTCTCATAATGATCTCCAGACTCTTCTTTTTTATTATATCGCAAAAAATCATCGGTCAATGTCTGAGCTAAATGAGTAGAGAGATACGGATCTTCAGATTCAAAAGCAATAGAAATATAATCTGTTTCGCCTTTTCGTCGTACATCCAATGATTTTTCAATACTTTTTCGATCGTACTCCAAATCCTTTGACAATAGCTGAAAAAGTTCTTCGTCTTCCTTAGACAATACTTTAGAGTCAAGGTCATTAAGTTTCTGAGTCAATACGTTTGTTATTTTTGAAATAGCTCCTTTTGGAAGTGTATCGACTATCTCCTTAGATAAATGTCTAAAAGCTTACTTGGATTTGAAAGGTCATGCACTATCATATCATATGCCAACAATCGAAGCATACTTTTATTTTTAACTTTTTCCACAATGGTAGAAAAGTTCATACGAATCAAAACATCTTGAATGTAGGCTCTATCTTTAGAATTTAAATCCAGACTATTACCAATCAATCCTGATGTGATAATTGTTTCAGATTTGTACGTTTTTTTCTTTTGTCCTACCAATAAAAAAGCTAATATTGCAGGCAAAATAAATGCGGCTAAAATCAACCATTTCCTTCTGGTTAGAATTTTTAAATAAAATTGAAAATCCATAATTTTAAAATATCTTGTGTTTGTTTGCTACTATCAGTGAAGGGGCTACAAAAGTAGTAAAAATCCATCACTATTGCTATAAAATCATTAAGAATTAACTATAAAAAAGTCAAACTCATTCTATTTCTGTAAATCATATCTGCTTGTCATCTTAAAGGAATGATGTTTTGGTAGGTATTTTGGCAGAAACTTATTACTACAAGCTTGTTATTATAACTATTACAAAGGATATAAAGTTGCGTACTTTATGGATATAGCTATAAGAAATTAGGCAACGGTTATAGAAATAATGTGAATGGCAATGTAAGTTTTGTGAATATGCTAGTTGGATTCGCTATTTTCCACCACTTCGCCTTCTACCCACAGCACTTCGCCCTTTCTTTGTGTACTAACAAATACTTTTATTTTTTTTCTAAAATATCCCAATTTATATGCATTGTATTCTACAGCAATCGTGGTAGAAGAATCGGGCTCAATGACATCATCTGTCCACTCCGTTGCGGTACATCCACATGATGTTCTCACATTATCAATTACCAAAGGTTCTGACCCAATATTCTTAAAAGAAAAATAGGTTGTATCTGGTTGTTTTTGCAATAATATTCCAAAATCATAAGAGCGTTCACATTGCCATTCAATGACCGATTCTTTGGTTTCGGAAAAAAATGTCAAAATGAAAAGGATGAAAAATTGCATAATTGTAAATTATTAAAATTTGAGAACATTTCCTACAAAAGTACAAAAAAAGCCCATGACAACAAAGTCATGAGCCCTTAATAACCCCAAAAATGTAATAGATACAGAATAAATTGGTTTGCAAACCATTCTGCGTCAAATTAACTTATTATTTTAAATGAAACTGACCATTTCCAGCTAAATAGCCTTTATTGTAAACTTCCACTTTATAGTCTCCTTTTTCAAATTTTGTATTTTGCTTCCAATTAAAACAGTAAATGGCTTGGTCTTTATTGTAATCCAACTCTTTTACTTGAGTATATCTGATTTCTTCCCCAGTAGTAGCATTTTTGAATACACCAGATCCCATGTCTTCTACGGCAACTGTTTCACCTTGTGGATTGATAATTCGTACATAAAACATTTCATGACCAGGCTCTACAACGTCATTCGTTGTTGTATTGAAACAAATTTTCAAGTGATCAATATTTCGTGCATACTTTTTCTTAACAGACTTTCCGCTTTTTCTAGTTTTCCAACCTGTTACCGTAACATCTCCTACTTTAATTACAGACGCCACGGTTACTTTTGCAGCAAGTTCTTGTTTGGTTTTTTCAAGGTCTTCTTTTTGACTTACAAGGACAGCCTTCTCAGATGTTAAGTTTGAAACATTTGCAACTTCTTGATTTAAGGCTGCTTCAACCTCCCCTTTAGCTTGATTTAATTGGACATTTTCATTAACCAAAGCTTCTTTTTCTTGTTGCAGTTGGGTAATCTGAGCCAATGCATTTTGATAATTAGCCTTCATTGTTTCTAATTCGGCCCGAACTGACTTTAGACTTTTTTTAGCACGAATCAATTTAGCAATTTTATTCTTTTGAGCGGTCAATTCTTCTTTTTGTGTTTCGATTAAGGCGTTCAACTCTTCATTGTCTCCTTTCATAGCTTCTAAATCTGTCAAAGCTTCTTCAAATTCACCTTCCAATTCGATTTTCACTTTATCCAATTCAGTCATTTCTGTATTTTGCTTTGCAATGATTTGACCTTTCTGATAATTATTATATCCCAAAAAAGCGGACAATCCTAATAATAAGACAATTGCTACTGTGGAGATAGCCGACTTTTGGTTTGATTTTTTTGTATCTGTCATAATTTAAATATTTTAATGAAAAATGTTTTCGTTTTTGAATGAATTAATATGATTTACATTACAAATTTAGTATTCTAAACGGGATAAAATCAAGAAACAGTACTCAATTTCAGTGAAAATCCGTAAATTTGGGTGAAAACCACGAGAAATACCATTAAAAAAAATAGTGGTTTTAAAGGGGGAAATCGTTTAAATTATATTTTTTCACTATATATTTATTCCATGATGACTGTCACCTACCCATCAATATAAATACCTACCATTCCCGATTCTAAAGCAAAAACATAAAATATTCCAAACCAAAAGAACATAATCAAGATGAGAAAATAGGTGTCCTCCTAGCAGATTATACCATATTAAAAATGAGTGCGTGACATATTGTGGGAAATGAGACTTTATTGTATAACCTGAAACCTAAAAAAGCAAATATTACACACTAAGATTAAACGTTTTGGAATGGCGAATATTTAAAATAGATTTTGTTTAAATCCCACTTTTTGTCACGCACTCTAAAAATTTATTTCTTTAAAGTTATAAGGTAGTATTAAAAAGATAGGATAAAAATATCAAGATAGCCTATACGTAGTGTTTTGAAATT
>CAZOHX010000047.1:0-10133 GCA_964579315.1 uncultured Saprospiraceae bacterium | reverse complement strand
CAATATACATTTCGTTTTTCAGGTCCACATATTTTGTAAACCAATGAAAACTCAAATGCACCATTATAATTAGATGCAATTTTCAAACTTGAATCATTTAAATCATAACTAAAGCCGATTCCAAAATCTTCATACTCAAAACGAGTGGAAATCACTATGGCATCTATATGCTTTTTAGTTCCCTTATTTTGTTTCGCATCAGTATCATAAATCACTCTATTAGCAACTCTGACCCAGCCACCAAATTGAAATGCTTGATAATATCTTCTGCTATTTCCTAATAAAAACCTAAGACTTGTTCCACCATTTACTTGGAATGATGGACCTTGTTTATAATACACTACATTTGGAATCAATGCCAATTTCGGAGATAGTCTAAATTGTCCACCAGCATGAATTGTGATTTTAGAATATAATTGTTCAGTACTACCTTCAAAAATGGAAAGGTTTGGACGGCTTAAATGTCCATATGCACCTCCAAGGTAAAAATTAGTATCGTCATCTAATACAGAAAACCATAATAACCCAGCATTGATATCTGGATACAATATGTTGTCTCTAGTAAAATTTTCTCTACTATCTAAAGACAACCAAATATCAGGATCCGTTGAACTTGCTAATCCTGATAGGATTTGTTCTGGAAATAAAAGTTTGCTAAAATTTAAACTTCGTTGTGCTAGACCTCCATCTACTCCAAAAACTAGATAATGGGCTTTTTTTCTATAGCCACCCATTCTCTTACTGTAGGATGCGGATAATTTTCCTGTCAATGTCCCAAATTCAGACTCACCAGCAACATCACCCCAAAAAGATGCTCCTACTCCAAAATAATCATATCTCCCGACTGCAATTTTTTGATCGTAAGAAACAGAATAAGTGTTAAAGGCATTGGACCTTAATACAGATGCCCATTGGTTTCTGTAATTTGCAACCAATCGAATATTACAATTCATCACCCCTGTCATGGCAGGGTTCAGATTCAATGGTGACATATAAAATTGTGAAAAATGAATATCTTGGGCATTTAAAGAAATACCTCCTGATATAATCACCAACACTAAAAAAAATCGTCTTAATAAATTCATACACTTTTAATTTACAACTGTGTTTCTTAGTTAATTAAAATTTCCAAAGAACAATAATAAGGAAAAATAATTATCTTTTTTTACAAAAATTAATTTTTTTATCGGTTTTTTGGAAAAAATATTAACAACAAATAATTACATGGTGTACTACCATATATTATTGATGATGTTTATCAGATGATGATGGGAATGTTAATTTCGACAATAAAGATAGTATTTTTTTTAGAACAAATCAATTATTTTGTTCACAATATTATTTCTATTTTTTTATTATAACTCTAATTCATGTGAATCAACACATATAAAAGAATTATTTTCTAGATTGAAAAGTTTGAAGATAATTCATTTGCTTTTGGTATATTTACATTAATTTTTATTTCAAATTTTTGAAAAGTTATTTTTATGAAAAATAAAAAGTTGCCTAATTTTATCCAAGGAAAATGGGTTTCACACAACGGAGAAGGTATTGCTCAATATAATGCTATCACAGGTCAATTAATTGGTACTTGTGGTAGTGAAAATATCGATTATTCCGCTATGTTTGATTATGCGAGAAGAAAAGGGGGATTTGCTTTAAGAAAAATGACTTTTCCACAACGAGGACAGATGTTGAAACAGTTGGCATTATATCTTCATGGAATAAGAAAAAAATATTATCCAATTAGTTATTGGACAGGGGCGACCAAAACAGATAGTTGGATTGATATTGATGGTGGAATTGGAACATTATTCGCTTATGCTAGTCTTCGAAAAAAATTTCCAAATGAGACTTTTTATGTTGAGGGAGATACTGTTGGACTTTCTAAGGAGAATACATTTATTGGTCATCACATCATGACTCCCAAAAAAGGAGTTGCTATTCATATCAATGCTTTTAATTTTCCAATTTGGGGAATGCTTGAGAAAATTGCCGTTAATTTACTAGCGGGTGTACCTGCGGTAGTAAAACCATCTGAAATTACATCCTATCTCACGCAGGCTATGGTTGAAGATATTATTGATTCAAAAATCTTACCCGATGGTGCACTTCAATTGGTTTGTGGAAAAGGTATTGGTATCTTGGATGCGGTAACCAATCAAGATATTGTCACTTTTACAGGATCTGCAAGTACGGGGCGTATGCTTAGAAATTTACCTTCGATTATTGAAAACTCAGTACCCTTTAATTTGGAAGCGGATAGTTTAAATGCTGCGGTTCTTGGTGAAGATGCAATCCCTGGTACTTCAGAATTTGATTTATTTATAAAAGAGGTAAGAAAGGAAATGACTACCAAAGCAGGGCAAAAATGTACCGCAATTCGTCGTATTTTAGTTCCAGAAAATTTAGTCGAAGATGTGCAAAAAGCTTTAGCCAATCAATTGTCAAAGACAACCATCGGTGACCCACAGGTCGAAGGAGTACGCATGGGGGCATTGGTTTCAAAGGGGCAGGTGGATGAAGCAAAAGCTAGAATCAAAGAGTTGGCTATACATTCGGAAATAATTTATGGCAATAATGATGATTTTGAAGTGATTGGAGCCGATATTCAAAAAGGGGCTTTTCTACAGCCTACTCTATTGCTTAATAAAAATCCATTCAAATTCGATGCAACGCATAATATTGAAGTATTTGGTCCTGTAAGTACGATTTTACCATATAAAAATATGGATGAAGCTATTGAATTGGCAAATATGGGAAAAGGTTCGTTGGTTAGTTCAATTGTTACTAATAATCCTAATATTGCCAAAGAATATGTCTTGAACGCTTCTTCATATCACGGAAGAATTTTGGTTTTAAATGCAGCTTGTGCCAAAGAAAGCACAGGGCATGGTGCTGTAATGCCCTTGCTGTCTCATGGAGGTCCTGGACGTGCAGGGGGTGGAGAAGAAATGGGGGGAATGCGTGGTGTCATGCATTATTTACAGCGTACTTCCATTCAAGGTCATCCAACTATGATTACTGCTATTACAAATCAGTATCAATATGGGGGCGAACAAATTGAAAAACCTGTTCATGTTTTTAGAAAGCATTTTGAAGAATTGGAAGTGGGTGAAACTGTAATTACAGCAAAACATACCGTTACAGTGACAGATATAGTTAATTTTGCAAATGTAAGTGGTGACAATTTTTATGCTCATATGGACGAAACTTCTTTGGAAGGCACTATTTTTGAACAGCGTGTCGCTCATGGATATTTTATTTTGGCAAAAGCGGCAGGCTTATTTGTTGATGCTAAAAAAGGACCTGTATTATTAAATTATGGAATAGATGAATGTCGTTTTACAAAACCTGTTTACCCTGGGACAACTATAGGGGTAAGGTTTACCGTAAAAGAAAAAATAGATCAAGAAAAACGAAGTGAAGATGATGTCGCCAAGGGTATAGTCAAATTTTTGGTAGATGTTTATGATGATACGGGAGAAACGGTTGCTTTGGCAACCATTTTGACAATGGTTAAAAAATTAGAAGATATTTAAATTTTAGAAATGGATATAACTCAACAAGGGACAGTAGATCTTGAAATATTAAATGGTGTAGGTACAATTACCTTTTTTCATCCTGCTCATAATTCTTTACCAGGAAGACTTTTAGCCTTATTAGCGAAAACTATTACAGATGCGGGGTACAATAATGATATTAAAGTTATTGTCTTGAAAAGTGCTGGCGAACGTACATTTTGTGCGGGGGCGAGTTTTGATGAATTGATGTCTATCAATGATTTAACCACAGGAAAGAAATTTTTTCTTGGATTTGCTAATGTAATTAACGCTTGCCGTAAGTGTCCGAAATTTATTATCGGTCGAATTCAAGGAAAAGCCGTTGGAGGGGGAGTTGGTTTAGCTTCATCTGTGGATTATTGTTTCGCAACTAAATATGCATCCGTTAAGTTGAGTGAACTGGCTATCGGAATTGGTCCTTTTGTTGTAGGCCCTGCGGTTGAACGAAAAATGGGTAATTCAGCAATGACTCATTTGGCAATAAATACAACGGAATGGAAAACAGCTCAATGGGCAAAAGAAAAGGGATTATATACAGATGTTTATGATGATGCACCTCAAATGGATGATGCTATTTTGACTTTGACTAAAAAATTAACCCAATCTAATCCAGAAGCAATGCGATTGCTCAAAAAAGTATTTTGGCAAGGTACAGAAGATTGGGATCAATTATTGGACGAAAGAGCAGCAATGAGTGGAGAATTAGTGCTTTCTGAATTTACTAGGTCTGCTTTGGCGAAAATTAAGGGATAATGCAATTCTAAACTCAACTGTGCAGCACTCAACTAATCCCTACGAAGTTGAGATGCTCAACGATTCAACTAAAATTTGCTCATACTACGTGATTTGAGCCAAAAGCATATCGCTATAGCTCACTTCCAAAAGATCTCTATCATGAATATTTAAATATTTCATATAAAATTGGCATTGTCCATTGAGTTCTTTTAATGAAAAGATGCCTGTTTCATCAATTGCTTCGATTTCTACAAAATGTCCTAAATCTTTTACAGTATCAATATGGAATTTAACATTATCAATGAAATATATTTCTCTTTTTTTATCTACAACTACCTTGACGCCATAAGCATTTTTTAATACATTATGTAGAGCCGCAGCATCATTTTCTGGTTTAAAAAGACTAACCTGAGAATTTTTGGGTCCAGCTTGGTTAATTCTATTGTAATGAATCAAAGTAGTTTCAATATTTCCTTGGCGAAGTTTTAGTCTGCCATTTGGACAATTAAAATAAGTATCAATTTGATGATCAATTCCTTTGAAAATTGCATCTTTTTTAAGCAGTTTTTCTCTTATTTTTTCAGAATTATTTGATTTTGCTTTTATTTCGATAATATTGATCATATCCGTTTTTTATCAAAGATAGAAAAAAAAATAGCAGATGTTTTATGCAAACACCTGCTATTTTAAGTTTGATAGCTTGATTTATGCTAAAGCTAGATTATGAAGCAGCCTCTTCTTCTTGAATGGAAAGAATATGTTCGCTAACAATTACTCTTCCACAATGCTCGCAAGCAATAATTTTCTTTGATAAATCTACTTCCAATTGTTTTTGAGGAGGAACACTATTAAAACACCCTCCGCAAGAATTTCGAATAATATTCACAACGGCTAATTTATTTCTATAAGTGCGTCGTGTTTTATCATACGCTTTCAACAAAAAAGTATCTATCGTCTTTCTTTGTTTATCAGATTGCTTTTGAAGTTTTTTCTCTTCTTTTTCAGTTTTACTGATAATTTTTTCAAGAGCAACTTTTTTTGCTTCTAGCTCTGTTTCTTTTGCATCTAATTTCAATTTTACCCCTTCTAAAATTTCATTTTTCTTTTCTAGAAAATGTTGTATCTCTCTAATTTTCTTTTGAGATAATTTGATTTCAAGATGTTGTAGCTCTAATTCTTTGGTTAATGCATCAAATTCACGATTATTTTTTACATTATCCATTTGGGATTTGTATTTAATAATCAATGATTCGGACTCTTTGATATTAGAATTGTGTTTAGCGGCATCACCTTCTAAATCTTGAATATTTGCTTCTAGTTTGCTAATTCTTGTTTTGATACCTTCTATTTCATCTTCCAAATCTTGAACTTCCATGGGAAGCTCACCTCGAAGAGTATTGATCTCATCTATTTGAGAATCAATTAATTGTAAAGTATAAAGTCGTTTTAGCTTTTCAGTTATTGAAACTTCTATATTCGCCATCTTTCTTAAATGTTTTTATGTAAAATTAAAGAAATTTTATTGGATTCGTACACACAGTCGTTGAACGGGCTGCAAAGGTACTAAATTTTTTTGATAAAATCTCTTGTATTAATGTAATTGTGTATTGTTCACTCTCATAATGTCCTATGTCTAAAACAAGGATTCTCCCGTCTGCATCAAAATACTCGTGATATTTGATGTCCGATGTAATGAAAACATCTGCTTGATTACGCACAGCATCTTCCAATAAAAAGCCTCCTGATCCACCACATAAGGCTACTTTCTGAATAGACTTATTCAAGAGTGGCGTGTATTTTAAAGTAACCAAATCCATGTTTTTTTTGACTTTATTCATAAAATCAATTTCATTCATTTCTTTTGACAAATAGCCGATCATTCCTGCTCCAATAGTAAGATCACCCATTCCTGCTTTGGGTGAAAGTATGGATGTATTTTCAAGACCTAAAAGTTGGGCTATTTTACCATTGACCCCATTGTAATAAACATTGTCTAAATTGGTGTGAATGGCATAAATGGCTATTTCATTTTGAATGGCTTTTATGATGGTTCGCTCCACATAATTTCTGCCAATCAATCGCTTTAATCCTCCAAAAATAATGGGATGATGGGCTATGACCAAATTGCAATTTTGCTGAATAGCTTCATCTATCACAGCCTCCGTCGAATCTAAACAAACAAGCACACCTGTTATTTCAGTATTTTTATTTCCTACTAAAAGTCCAGCATTATCATAACTTTCTTGATAATGTGACGGAGCTATCTCCTCCAAATGGTTTATTACGTCTTTTATCCTTGTCACTGATTTTTTATTTTATTTTCAATGTTTGTGGTTGAAAATCCAGATACAAAAGGAAGACTTTTTACTTGTCCGCCATTTTGTAATACCAAATCTGCTCCTACAATGGTATCTATGGACCAATCTCCTCCTTTTACCAAAATATCTGGAAGAATCTTTTCTATTAGTTTATATGGTGTATCTGCTTCAAAAGTTACAACAGCATCTACAAATTGTAGCGCAGCAAGAATATAAAGCCGAGATTGTTCGTCCTTAATTGGTCGATGATTTCCTTTCAATCTACTAACGGAAGCCGAAGAGTTCATACCAATAATTAATTTATCTCCAAGTGATTTAGCATGACTTAAATAGTCTATATGACCATAATGTATCAAATCAAAACAACCATTGGTAAAAACAATGGATTGTTGCTTAAATTTCCAACGGGTAATTATTGCATCTAAATCATCCTGTACAATAATCTTATCATTAATGTAGTTTAGTTGTTGATTACTCATGGCTGGGGTGATAATTTTTGTTAATGATGGGCAATAATATTAATGCTACAATTCCAAGGAAGATATTACTTCCAATTTGTACCGAGAAAAAATTGATATTGGCAAAGGAAAATGCATCATCTCCATTGATACCATACATACCTAAAACCGCGACTACCAAGAGATGAAATGTCCCCATACCACCTGGCGATGGGATGACAATACCCCAACCACCCGTCACAAAAACGGTTAAAGCAGCTAAGGCACTAAGATGTGATGTTGGTCCAAATGAGAAAAAGGTTAGATACATCATCATAAAATACATAAACCAGATATTGATACTATGAAATAAAAACAACCATGGTTTTTCTAATTTACTAACGGTTTTAATGCCTTCAGCAAATCCAATAAAGAGTTTTTTAATTTTTTGAAAAAAGGTAGATTGCCCAATTTTTTTTCTAAAAGCAATTAACAATATTACTATAAAAATCCCAATTCCAATGAAAGCAAAAAATAGATTACTACTAAAAAACCCTTGAATTTTATCACCCAACGCCATTTGTGCCTTAAAATATCCCCAAATGCGATCATATTCAAGGATTAAGACCATTCCCGTTACGATTAAAATACTGATTACATCAATAATTCGATCTACAACTACGGTACCCATTACTTTTTCGGGAGAAAGTTTTTCATATTTTGAAAGAGAGGCAACTCTGATAATTTCACCTACTCTAGGTAAACCTAAATTGGCAAAATATCCTATGATTATCGTCAAAAAAGAATTGATTAATCTTGGATGATAACCTAAAGGTTTTAAAAGCATATTCCATCTAATAGCACGACTGATATTACTTAAGGCAAAAGCGAAAGTCATCATTAATATCCAAAAGTAATTCACAGTTTTAAAATCACTGATTACTTTATCCAAGAGATTACAATCACTCATCCCCTTTAAGGCACAGTCTTCCATGTAAGATTTATTTTGTTTGACATAAACAAAATATAAAATAGTTAATCCCACACTTAAAAACAGTAGGAATTTCAAAAATTTCAGTAAGTTGGCTTTCAATGTATAGAATTAGGTCTTTGGAAATAAATTTTAAATTAAATTATTGTCATCTGGAAAAACAGCAATGGGTTCAAAAGACTTGGCTTCTTCAAAATCCATTAAGCCATAAGAAATAATGATAACAGTATCGCCAACCGCAACTTTTCGTGCAGCAGCACCATTGAGACAAATCACACCAGAGCCACGTTCTCCTTTAATAACATAAGTTTCTAAACGTTCACCATTATTATTATTGACAATTTGAACTCGCTCTCCTTCTATAATATTGGCTGCGTCCATTAAGTTTTCATCAATAGTGATGCTGCCTACATAATTCAAATTGGCTTCGGTAACCGTAGCTCGGTGAATTTTTGATTTAAATCTTTGTATCCACATATATTTAATAGTTAATCTTTTTAATCTGTATTTTTTAAAATAAAATTATCAATTAATCGAATTTCTCCAACCCAAGTCGCCATACAGACAACAATGTAATCTGAATCGGTATATTTTTCAACAGTTTGTAAAGTTATTCCATCCACAATTTCGATGTATTCTAATTTGAAATTTGGGAGTGAATTTATTTTTTTTCTAAAATTTGTTTTTAATATTTCAAAACTGATGGTTTCAGCATTATTCACTATTTCTGTTAAAAATTTTGAAATCATAGGAGCATTCAACCTATCTTCATCTGTTAATCTTACATTTCTAGAACTCATTGCTAACCCATCCGTTTCTCTAACGATTGGGCACATAATAAGTTCAGTATTTGAATCGGTTTGTTTCAACATGTTTCTGACTATGGTCGCTTGCTGAAAATCTTTTTGCCCCATATATATCTTATCTGGCTGAACAATTTCAAGCAATCTGTTGACTACTTCAGCCATTCCATCAAAATGTCCAGGTCTAAATTCCCCCTCCATGACGGTTGCGAGTGTTCCAAAATCAAGAGACAATTTAGTTTCTAAGTTTTTAGGATATACTTCATGAACAGGAGGTAGAAACAAGATATCCGTATCAACTTGTGTTAATTTTAATATATCATTTGTAATAGTACGGGGATATTTTTCGAGATCTGCTACATCATTAAATTGAGTAGGATTTACAAAAATACTGACAACTACACAAGAAGTTTCTGATTTTGCACGTTCGATAAGAGATAGATGACCGCTATGAAGAGCACCCATGGTTGGAATAAAACCAATGGAACGCCGTTTATGCTTCATTTCAGCCAAATATTTTTGGATATCTTCAACCTTTTTAAAGCTAAGCATGTTATTGAATAAATATTGATTAGTCACAAAGATACCAGTAAATGCGGTCTAATTAGATAAAAAATGTAGAAACAATAAAAAAAAATCAATTTTTTTGTTAAATTTGCAGAATAATTACTTTGAAATCAGAGGATTTCGATAGAAAAACATATAAAAATTATGGGGAAGAAAAGAGTTTTAATTATTACTCAAGAGATGCAGCCTTATACAGCGTTGTCAGAAATATCTGAAATTGCTCGAAAGCTACCTCAATATGTCCAAGAAAAAGGAATGGAGATTCGTGTATTAATGCCAAAATTTGGTACAATCAACGAAAGACGCCATAGATTACACGAAGTGGTGCGATTGTCTGGGATGAATATTATTGTCGATGATGATGATTATCCTTTAATTATCAAAGTAGCGTCCTTACCTGGAGCTAGAATGCAAGTTTACTTTTTAGATAATGAAGAATTTTTTCAGCGAAAATCTGTTTTTGAAGATGCTAAGGGAGTTCCTTTTGAAGATAATTTAGATCGGATGGTCTTTTTTAATAAAGGTGTTGTAGAAACAGTAAAGAAATTTGGATGGGCACCAGATATTGTACATTGTCATGGATGGATGACCAGTTTGATTCCAGCTTATTTAAAGTTAGCTTATAAAAATGAGCCACTTTTCAATGATTCTAAAATTATCTATTCTGTTTATAATAATACTTTTGAGCAGAAATATGATAAAGATTTTTTAGAAAAGGC
>CAZOHX010000046.1:0-10396 GCA_964579315.1 uncultured Saprospiraceae bacterium | reverse complement strand
TAGTACTTATGCATGGAGTGATAGCGGCACAGGTTCAAATAGGTCTGATTTATCAGCAGGTATGTACACTGTAACTGTAACGTCAGATGGATGTGAATCAGAAGTGATGTTTGTTCTTGAAAATTCAGTAGCAGGAGTTACTGTAGAAATAGAGTCAGATGTAGCATTGAGTTGTGCAGGAGATGGTAATGGTGAAGTGATATTTACAACTACACCAGATGCTGGTTTTGTTACACCTATGGAAATTATATTTGTAGATGAGAATGGATATACTCATTCAAACGGTAATCTATCAGTTGGAAACTATTGTATCATCGTTAAAGATGGAAATGGTTGTTTAGCTGGGCAAGATTGTTTTGAAGTAACGGAGCCAAGTGCAATTATGGCGAACGCTTCAATGACTGATGCAAGTTGTGATGATGACGGAACTATTACATTGACGGTATCAGGTGGAACAGGTGATTATACTTATACTTGGTCAGATGGTTCATCAGATAAGGATAGAGTAGGATTATCTCCTGCTACTTATTCTGTAGTTATTTCAGATGAGCATGGATGTTCAACTAACTTGAGCGTAACAATTGGTAAAGATTGCGGTGGATGTATTGAACCAGATGTGACATATAGTGTAAATGATGCTTCTTGTGGAAATGAGGATGGTTCAATTACATTGAGTTTGACAAATGGAACATTGAGTGATTATATCATCACATGGCAAAATGCAGTAGGTGTGGGATTATCTGCTACCGATTTAGCGGCAGGTTCATATGCAGTTCAGATTGCTAGAGTAAATGATCATAATTGTTATACATTATTGACGATTATGGTTAATGACTCAAATGGACCTACTGGAATTACAGTGAATGCAACAGCAACAACTTGTAATGAAGGTGGTAAAGCTGAGTTACTTCCAAATACATATACTTATACATGGCCATCAGGTGCTGTGGGTAATGAGCAAACAGGATTAGATGCAGGAACATATATAGTGACTGTAACAAATGGTACAGATTGTAAGACAATGCAGTCCGTAATCATTGAAGATGGTTGTGAAACGACTTGTGAAAAACCAGAATTTACTGCAAGTGTACAAGATGCAGCTTGTGGAGATGATGATGGATCTATTACAATTGCTTTGGCAAGTGGAATATCTTCTGATTATAACTTTACATGGTCAGGAAGTGCAGCTGGGTCAGGAATTACAGCATCTAATTTAGGAGCTGGTGCTTATAGTGTAACAGTAACTAGAGTAAGTGATGTAAATTGTTATAGTGTACAGACGATAAATGTGAATAATGTAGGTGGTCCAACAGGTATTGATGTGAGTGTAACAGCTGAGACTTGTAATGCTGATGGAGCAGCAACTATCACACCTACGACATACACTTATACTTGGAATGATGGAATCGTTGGAAATGAAAGAGTTGACTTGAAAGAAGGAACTTACAATGTACAAGCAAAGGATGCTGATGGATGTACTACCATGGTTACAGTAACAATTGAGAAAGATTGTGTCGCAACTTGTGAAGCTCCAGAATTTGCAGCTTCTTTGCAACCGGCTAATTGTGGAAATGCTGATGGTGCAATTACATTGACATTAGCATCTGGAATTACATCTGATTATGTAATTACATGGTCAGGAAGTGCGGCTGGATCTACATTGTCAGCAACTGGTTTAGAAGCAGGTATTTATACCGTGACAGTTGCAAGAGCAGTGGATAATACATGTTTCACAATAGATACAATTGCTGTGAATAACATCGGTGGACCAATGGATATCAATGTTAAACCTACTGGTGCAACATGTGTTGAAGGTGGATCAGTAGAAATATTCCCAGCTACTTACACATATACTTGGGAAGATGGGTTTGTTGGAAATGAAAGAACTGACTTAGGTGTTGGAACTTATCATCCAGTAGCATCTGACTCAAATGGATGTAAAACAGTAATCGAAGTGATTATTACAGATGATTGTATCGATACAGGATGTGGTGGAGATTATACTGAAATAACCGTTGGTTGTGAAGATGATGGATTAGGTTATATTTGTTTAGATATTCCTGATGTAGAATTTGATAACTATACTGTAGAAGTTGATGGAGCTATATACTCTGGATCTACATTAGTTTGTAATACAAGTAATATCTACAAGTATGACTATAGTACATTATTAGGAGAAGGAGAATCTGGACCATATAGATTAGATAGTATGACTATCAATGGGGTGAAATTCTCAGGAACGTTTAATAATGCTGTTGAATTGACTACGATGTTAAATACATGGGATACAACAGGTGATTGGATTCAATTGCCAAGTCAGCAAAGAATTGTAGGTGGAGATGCTAATTCTACTTATAGTCCAATGTTTGTAACAAATCTTGCAGCATTGAATTCGACTTCAGAAATTGGAATTAGTACAGGAGTTGTTGCCTTTGGAACTGCATTAGGTGGGTTCACAGAAGGAACTTATGAAATCACAGTATTGGCTCCTGGTGAGACTTGTGCTGATACGATTCAGTTGACTGTGGATTGTGGATTGGTTGATCCGTGTGATTCATTTAATATCTTTACAGATGAGACAATGACTATCAATCTTGAAGATTGTAGTGATTTGGGATCATTATGCTTAGGTATTGCAACGGATGATGTAAGTGATTACAGTATCACTGATAACGGAGTTAATGTTACAAATCTTAATGGTTGCGATATTGAAATTATAAGAGCTTATAATTATCTTTCTATACCGAAAGATCCAACGGTTGATGGACCTTACTTTGCAGAATGGTCATTAAATGGAGAAACATTCTCTGGTAATGTTGCAGACTTAAATACATTGATTGATTCAATGAATGTTTGGAATCCAACGGCAGATTGGAAATTAGATACTAGTTTGATGTTGATTGTAGGTGGTGATCTTACATCCTCATATGGAGAATTGAAAGTTGCACATATTACATCAGGGGCACAGGGAGTCTTGACTTATACTGAACGAAGAATACCTCATTCAGTAGGATTAGAACTTGCGAAAGGAACACATGAGATTATAGTTACCAATGCAGATGGTTGTTCAGATGCAATTACTGTGACCGTAACTTGTGACAATGATCCAGGAACAGGTGATGATAGAATATTGACTATCTATGAAGGTGCGACAGATACTGTTTGTTTTGATTTGACAGCGGTAGGAGACATCCTTGATGTGAATAATTTATGTGATGATGCTTCTGATGGAAATGTAACTTGGGAATTATTACCAGGAACATCTTGTATTGAATTTACAGGAGTTACAGAAGGTGTGGATACATTCTGTGTTGAGCTTGTAGGATCATTAGGTAATGATACGACAAGAGTTATTGTGAATGTGTTACCAACATTGATTACTGCAGATTCTGTGGATTTAGTAATGATTCAAGGTACAACAGATACATTGTGTTTCAGTTCTGATCAATTGACAGGTACTATTGATACGATTTATAATGCATGTCCAAATGCGTCTGGAACGTATGTTGGAATAGAATTTATCGATGGTACAACTTGTGTAGAATTTACAGGTGATGATATTGGTACTGAGTTAGCTTGTATTGTAGTTTGTGATGAAAATGCATGTGATACTACTTATGTGACTATTGATGTAGTTGTTCCAGGTATTGATACTACTACAGTATATGTTCAAGTGGGTGCAGATTCTACATTCTGTATAGAAAGCTACTTGACAGGTACGATAGATACTATCTATAATGCTTGTGAAGATGAATCTGATGGAAATGTTGACTTTACAATCAACGAAGATGATCTTTGTGTAGAGTATGCAGGTATTACAGAAGGAGTTGATACAGCTTGTTTAGTTGTATGTGATGAATTTGCGTGTGATACTTCAATATTGATTGTAAATGTTATTCCAGAAGGTGGTTCATTGGGACCAATTGCGGTGGATGATGATACAATGACTGTAGTGAACGTACCAGTAGCACATTATAATATTTTAGAGAATGACACGATGAATACAGGAGAAGCTGTTATTTTAACTATTATTACGGATCCATCTAAAGGAACGGTTGAAGTACAAACTGATAATACAGTAACTTATACGCCGAACCCTGATTATTGTAATAATAATGAGCCAGACTTCTTTGTATATTCAATTACTACTCCATATGGCGTAGATACTGCAACGGTATTGGTTAACGTATTATGTGATCCAATTACAGCGTTTAATGGAATTACGCCAAACGGTGATGGTACAAACGACAACTTTACGATTTTAGGAATTGAAATGTTCCCGAATAATACAGTATGTGTTTATAACCGTTGGGGTAATGAAGTATTTATGAAGAAAGGATACACTAATAAAACTGGTGCATTCGACGGTACATGGAAAGGTGAGAAACTTCCGTCTGGAACTTACTTCTACATGATTGATACTGGAGAAGGTAAGAAGTATAGTGGATACTTACAGATACAGCGATAAGATGAGAAATCAGATGTGATGGTATTTATACCTTTGATTTGATTTAAAAATATAAGAGTCTATTCCGAAAGGGATAGGCTCTTTTTTTGTTTATATTCTTTTTTGAAAATCACTTTGAGATGAGTAAGTAATAGGATATAATATAATTAATCCTTTTTGGATTGATTGTATGTTGGTATCCATTGGAGTAAAATATAGTATATTAGTCAAATTTGAGACACATCCAAAAATAGAAATAGAATAAGAAAAGAAAGGAATCAAATCAATGAAAAACTGATTTTGAGAAGGGAAATATCTGAAATGGAATCAAAGCTTATTTGTGGCGAAGGATTGTGATTTCAGCACAATTTATTTTTTATTCATATCCAAAAAGGAATAGACTAAAATAGATAGCATAGCAAACTACAGCTCTAATAGATCTGTAGCTCATATTTATCACACATTCAATTCAAATGGGTTATGATTCTTGATCTTGATTAGGCTTCTTTTTTCCCAACCTATAAATCCATACTCCAATGAAGAATGGTATTGCGATTAAAAATAACGTAAATAATATCGTTAAAACCTTTGCAGCTAGAACATCTAATAAGTAAATCATAAGTCAATTAAATTTTAGTCTAATACAAATATCATGAATATTTATTTTAAGGATTGTGATTATGGTCATTTAATTGGATGATTTTCTTCATATTTCCTTTTTTGAGTTGAATAAATGAGTATTTTGAGATAATTAAAGGGGTAACTGGCATAAAAATTGAATATTTTGCTATTTTACCCTAATAAAAATAGGGTGTAATTGATTTTTTAATATAAAAAAATTACATTTGCCCTAATTTTTGTTTATTGTATTAATAAAATTATTAAAATGATTCGATTTAAAGCTATTGAAACGGCATTAACCCACAGACCTATTTGGAATAGAACGCCAAATGTCTTAAGATCTTCTCAATTTGGAGAATTGGTATTTGGCAAACAAGCCATGAAACAATTTATGACAAAAGCTGCTTATCAAGCGGTTTTAGATGCCATAGATAAAGGAACAAAGATTGATAGAGCTGTTGCTGATCAAGTAGCTGTTGCTATGAAAGATTGGGCAATATCAAAAGATGCAACTCATTATACTCACTGGTTTCAACCATTAACTGGTGGTACGGCAGAAAAGCATGATGCGTTTTTTGAACCTTTAGAAGATGGTTGGGCAATAGAAAAATTCTCTGGAGCTCAATTGGTACAGCAAGAACCCGATGCTTCTAGTTTTCCTAATGGTGGAATTCGGAATACTTTTGAAGCTAGAGGTTATACCGCTTGGGATCCAAGTTCTCCAGCTTTTGTAGTAGGTTCTACGCTGTGTATTCCCACTATATTTGTTTCTTATACAGGAGAAGCTTTAGATCATAAAACACCTTTGTTAAGATCGCTATCTGCTTTGAATAAAGCGGCAGTGCCTGTGGCGAAGTATTTTGATAGAAATGTAAAAAAAGTCATAGCCACACTAGGGTGGGAGCAGGAGTATTTTTTGGTGGATAAGACATTGGCAGATATTCGCCCCGATATTGTAATGACAGGTAGAACTATGATTGGGTATCGACCAGCCAAAGGACAGCAGTTGGATGATCATTATTTTGGATCTATTCCACTAAGAGCTAAAGCTTATATTGAAGAGTTGGAAGGAGAATGTATCAAATTGGGAATCCCTATTAAAACGAGACATAACGAAGTAGCACCCAATCAATTTGAAGCTGCCCCATTATATGAAGAAGCAAACTTGGCCGTAGATCATAATTCTCTTTTAATGGATATTATGAGAAAAGTTGCTTCTAAGCACAATTTTAGAGTATTGTTTCATGAAAAACCTTTTGCAAATATAAATGGCTCGGGAAAACATAACAACTGGTCGTTGGCAACAGATACAGGAACAAATCTTCTAAGTCCAGGAAAAACACCTATGAAGAATTTAGAATTTCTAACCTTTTTTATTAATACATTAAAAGCGGTTCATGATCATGCAGATATATTGAGAGCAACTATTGCAAGTGCAGGAAATGACCATAGGCTAGGAGCGAATGAAGCTCCCCCTGCAATTATATCCATATTTATTGGTGAGCAATTGACGAATGTATTGAATCAATTGGAAAAAGTGACTAAAGGAAAATTGTCACCCAAGGAAAAAACTGATTTGAAACTGAACGTTGTAGGAAAGATTCCAGATGTATTATTAGATAATACGGATCGAAATAGAACTTCTCCTTTTGCTTTTACTGGTAATAAATTTGAGTTTAGAGCGGTAGGTTCTACAGCAAATTGTGCTGGACCAATGACTGTTTTGAATATGATAGTTGCAGATCAACTGAAAAAGTTCAGGGTAGATGTAGAAGCTTTGAAAGCAAAGGGAATGACCAAGGATGATGCTATTTTTAATGTATTAAGAGAGTATATCAAAAAGTCAAAAAAAATTAGATTTGAAGGTGATGGATATACTGGAGATTGGGAAATTGAAGCAGAAAAACGGGGATTGAGCAATCTGAAAACAACTCCAGAAGCTCTTAAAGTGATGATTGATAAAGATGTATTGGCTCTTTTTGAAAATAATGGGGTCATGAATAAAAGAGAAGTTGAAGCTCGATATGAAATTCAATTAGAAGAGTATAAAATGAAAATTCAGATAGAAGGGCGAGTTTTGGGGGATTTGGCTATTAATTATGTTTTGCCTAATGCAATTAAGTATCAAAATGTTCTTTTAGAAAATATACGTGGTTTGAAAGAAGTTTTTGGGAAAGAATATAAAAAAATGGCTTCAGAGCAATTGGTTTTGGTTGAAAAAATATCTCGACATATTACGGCTATTAATCAAGGAGTAATAGAGATGACTCATGCAAGAAAAAGTGCTAATCTACTCGATGTTGAAGCATCTGCTAAGGCTTACTGTGATAAGGTAAAACCATTATTTGATGGTATTAGATATAATTGTGATAAACTTGAGATGATAGTAGATGATAATATGTGGCCATTGGTGAAGTATCAAGAATTGTTGTTTACGAATTAATCGAAATTGTAAATAAAAAAGAAAAGAGCAGTATCTTTAGTTGGATACTGCTTTTTTTTATAATTTTGCTTGATGAAATGGTGGTTAATACTCGTTCTCTTTTTTGTTGTCGATAACTTATTCAGTCAAACGGATAGTATTGATATTAATCCAATAGATGAAACACTCGAAGAGTACATCGAATCTAGTGGAGATGAAGGGGAGTTTCAATTTGATGGTTTTCAAGATGCGTTGGTCTATTATCACAAGCATCCCATTTCTTTAAATAAAGCTACTCAGGAAGCATTGGAATCTTCCAATTTATTTACAGACTTGCAAATTAATTCATTAATTTCTTATCGTCAAAAGTATGGTAAATTAATTACAATTTATGAGTTGCAGGCAATCCCTAATTTTTCTTTAGCAGATATTCGTAAGTTATTGCCTTATATAAAGGTGAATGGAGCAATTGATGATTTGAATATGTCTTTCAAGGAAATGATTACCAAAGGACAGAATGAAGTCTTTTTGAGATGGGGCCGAAATTTGCAAGTGTCTGATGGTTATAAAATAAATGAAAAAGACAATACCATTCCTTTTGAAGGTAGTCGGGATTTATTGTATTTTCGTTTTAGACATCAGTTTAGCAATCGTTTTAGATTTGGACTTACCGCAGAAAAAGATGCAGGAGAGTCATTTTTCAAAGGCAGTAATACTCAAGGATTTGATTACTATTCCTTTCATGTTTATTTGAAAAAATATAATAAATATATCAAAGCTTTGGCTATTGGTGATTATGCTGTGAAACTGGGACAGGGATTGATATTATTTAATGGATTTGGATTGGGAAAAGGCTCTGAGGTGATGAACATTCGGAGGACATCCATTCCTATCAATCCTTATTCATCTGTGGGAGAAACCCAATTTTATAGAGGTGCAGGAGCACAGTTGGGTTTGACAAAAAATATTGATTTGACTGTATTTGCTTCTTCTAAACGAAGAGATGCAAGTTTGCTCGAAGCAGATACTTTAATTCATGAGGATATTGCTTTATTTAGTTCTTTTGTCAATTCAGGTTATCACCGTACGGCATCAGAAATTGAGAAAGAAAGTGTTTTAGGTCATCAAGTGATAGGGGGCAGTTTGAAATTTAAAAAAAGACAAGGACACATAGCTATTAATAGCGTTTATAATCAATTTGATAAAACTTTAAATTTAAAAAAGAAATTATATAATCAATTTTATTTTCAAGGAAAACAACTTTTCAATGCAAGTATAGATTATAGTTATGTTTATAAAAATGTAATGCTCTTTGGTGAGTCTGCAATGAGTGATAATAAGGCATTGGCACATATTGTGGGTTTGAATGTGAGTTTGGATCGGCATGTAAGTCTTGCGGCATTATATCGCGATTTGGGTGTAAAATACCAAACGATTGATGGTCGAGTATTTGGCACATCAACAAGGGTGAATAATAATAAAGGGATGTATGTGGGCATACAAATTGTACCCGATTATCATTGGAAACTTTCTGGATATTTTGATGTATTTGAGTATCCTTGGTTGCGATCAAGAACATCTAGTCCTTCTGTAGGTTATGACTATTTAGTACGAATTGATTATCGTCAAAAGAGAAAATTTAATGCTTATGTGAAATTTAGATACGTTAATGCTAGTCAGAATACAAAAAATAAAATAACAGAAGATCGTTTTATTGGAAATATAAATTTGTATCGTTTGCGTATTCATGTGAGCAATAAAGTCCTTCCAAATATTGAATTGAGAAATCGTTTGGAAATTAGTTTATACGATGATGGTATAAATCCAGGTGAGACGGGTTTCTTAATTTATCAAGATGTATTGTGGAAAAGAATAATGGAGAGTCGCTTTTCCTTGGCAAGTCGGTTTGCTATATTTGATACCCAAGGCAATAATTCGCGTATCTATACTTTTGAGAGTGACATACAAGGAAGCCATTACATTCCTGCATATCGTGATAAGGGTATTAGAACATATTTAAAACTGAGCTATAAAGGAATTCCAGGATTGACTATTGAGAGTAGATATGCTCTTTTTTGGTATAAAAATTTGGAAGAAATTAGTTCTGGGGATAGTCGTATTGATGGAAATATTAAATCTGAAATTAAATTACAATTTATTTATCGGTGGTAAATATTATTTTGAGTAGCGGGACACATATTTTCATCTACTTGTATATGATATTTTTTGAATTTTTATTTTAATTTATTGCAAATAATCGGTATATAATATCGTTTTTATTTATTTATTTGAAATAAATTACGGTTTATATAGTTTGCATCTTATTTTTGTATATCTTTATCTTGAAAACTTACAATAATATAAATAACTATGACGGATTTTAAGATTCGACCAAGATTTACTTTTCAAACCCAAATGCCCATAGATGCATTAAAAACAAAAATTTTTAATGCCATTGAAAATGGTCATCCTCATATTGTTGGTAAAGTAGTTCAACACCATGTCTTCTTAAAAATGGTTCCTGAAGAAGTTCATTTTTGGTCACCAGAATTGACTTTAAATTGTGAAGAAATTGATGGGAAAGTACTCGTAAAAGGATTGATAGGACCTAATTCAGGGGTTTGGGTAGTTTTTATTTTTATGTATGCTTTGATTGCCATTCTATTTTTCTTTGGTTTGATGTATGGATATACGCAATGGACATTGGATATTTATCCTTGGGCGTTTTATTTAATGGGAGCAGCATTGTTATTATTACTGATTGTATTTTTGGCAGGAAAGGCTGGTCAGCGTATTGGAAAGTATCAAACAGATCAATTGGTTACCTTTATTAAGGAAGTCTTGGAGATTTAATCATATCAAATATTTTTATGCAAATAACATAGAAATTTTATAGACGCTTTACC
>CAZOHX010000045.1:0-10445 GCA_964579315.1 uncultured Saprospiraceae bacterium | reverse complement strand
CATCGAATTATTAGATAATCCAGTAAAAGAAATGATTATGACTGCTTATGATAGACTGATAGATAAAGGGAAAATTCAAAAAACTATTGAAGCCATTCGAAAAATGATTGAAAAAAACTTCGATAATCAAACTATTGCGGAGATATTAGATGTTACTGTTGATTTTGTTGAGAAAATTAGATTGGATGTAAAATAATGGGTTTTATATAGGCGAATAATCAGTCGTATTCTATCGAAACTTACTAAAAATAAAACTGCTCTAATCTTTGGCTAGCCAACGAATTATATTACCTTGCCTCTATGTCAAAAATAGCACTTATCGAACCTTTTTTTACGGGCTCTCACAAAAAATGGGCGATAGAATTGTCTAAATATTCCAAACACGAAATTCATATTTTTGAATTGCCAGGACGGTTTTGGAAATGGCGGATGCATGCAGGAGCAATTTCATTATCAAAGCAAGTTTTAGAATCGCATCAAGATTACGATATTTTTTTAGTTAGTGATTTTCTGGATTTAGGATTGTTTAAATCATTGGTAGTATCTAACTATCCAAAGGCGAAATTTTATATTTATTTTCACGAAAACCAAATAACATATCCTTGGTCACCTACTGATCAAGATGTTATACTGAAGAGAGATAACCATTATGCGTTTATCAATTATGCGTCTGCTTTGGTTGCTGATAAGATTTTTTTTAATTCTATATTTCATAAAAAAAGTTTTTTGGATAGTTTGCCACAATTCTTGAAACAATTTCCTGACGAACATAATCTTTGGAGTATAAAGATTATTCAAAATAAGTCAAAAGTTTTACCATTGGCACTTGAATTGCCTGTTTTGAAATCTAATATTCAAAAAACAGAAAATAGTATCCTATGGAATCATCGTTGGGAATATGATAAAAATCCAGAAACCTTTTTCAAAATATTAAAAAATATCAAAGATAGGGACATCAAATTCAAGTTGATTGTCCTTGGAGAAAAGACCAATTCTTATCCAAAAATATTTGATTGGGCAAAGGATTATTTTAATGAAGAGATACTTCATTTTGGATTTGCATCTTCAAGGGAAGTATATTGGAATTGGCTACAAAGAGCGACAATTCTTCCTGTAATGTCCAATCAAGATTTTTTTGGAATATCGATTATTGAAGCAATTTATGCTGGAGTTTATCCATTGCTACCCAATCGGTTGGTTTATCCTGAGCATATTCTTGAAAAAGATAGGAAGATATATCTTTATGAAACGGAAGATGACTTGGAAAATCGTTTGAAAATCCTATTGAAAGACCATAATAAGAACAGACGAAAAAGTGTTTCACCCCAAGTAAGTCATTATAATTGGGAAAATAGTATCGAAATGTATGATTTACTTCTTGGGGATTAAAAAAAAAGAGTTGAAGCCATCAAGACTTCAACTCTAAATTCGGTTGTACTACATAGTTTTATTTGGAAACAATCAATTTGTCAATATACGTGTATCCTGCATAAGTAATTTGATAAAAATACATTCCATTTGGCAAGCTTGAAATATCTATGTTTGGTGTATCATCTTGCATTAATACTTCTTGTCCATTTGTATTTAAAATCATAACGGATAGATTTCCTGATAAATCTACTTTTGAAACATCAACGTGAAGAATATTTGATGCAGGATTTGGGTAGATACGGAGCCCTTTTAAGGCAGGATTTAGTATGTCCAATGCTATTCTTTCACTTAAACGAGCAGATAAAACTTCTAATTTATAATCATCCGTTGCAGAAAAAGATGAAGTATTAGTATCAATAGCTGAATTTAAAAGTGTATTTCTAAGAGCTTTCAACTTTAAAGTGACGAATTCCTTTTCAACTGAGAATGATTTATTTGAATCCATAATTAATACAACTAACTCTCCATTATCAGTAACATTCCAACTCAAATTTTTCACATCAGATGTAATATCTTCAATCTCAATTAGATCCGTATTTACATTCAATCTCAACTCTACTCCTTTAGTTATCATTGTATGATCCAATGAAATTGGAATGCTATAAATTCCTCCTTTATTTAATAATTTATCATCTATAACCAATTCATTTGTAGGACTCGGCAATTCTTCATCTCCCAATAAAACAGAACCATCAATATCTCCCTTTTTCATTCCAATATATGCAGCTTGAGGTCGTATTGCAATTGGAAAATATTGGATATTCTCTTGAAAAAACCAATCCAAATTATAATTAACCCCTAGTAAGTTTTGAATCAATACATAGATATCACTACCGCTCACTGTTTCATCTGCTGTAAGATCAGCTGCATTTAATTGGTTTTTACTTAATTTGATTTTTCCTTGAATATAAGCTCTCATTAAAACCAAATCAAGTACATTAATACCATTTAATGGTTTATCATCTAATGAAACAGAATTAATATCACTAATTAAAACAGCTCTTCCATTTTTATCTGTAGTTACTACATTATTAATTTTCACTCCTGGTATAGGTCTGAAATCGGGTGTATTTACTGTAATTAAGCCTTGAGTGTAATTGATGATAAGCCCTTGTTCATATTCCCATTCGTAGCCGTATTGCTTAGAAGTAACTTTCCAAATCCTTTTCAATTTAATTTGTGTAGAAGTAATTTCAACAAACTTATCATAATAAGTCGATACTAAGTCATCTTGATTTTTATAAAAAATGGGCTGAGAATCCTCATGTTGAATATTGCTATAAGCTTCTAATTCAGTGGGTTTGATTCTATAATCTGAAATAGTAATATCATTGGGCCATTCCACACTATCATCTAAGGTATGCCCACTCGCACAATCTCCAACATCAGCTGACCTAGGTAGAATATCACAAATAATGCTATTCTTAAAATTTGCATCTAAATTTCGAATAAATTGTATTTCTTTTCGAACTTCGCCTGTCAACCAATGATAAATCGTCCATTCTCTATGGATTGTATATCCATTCTCATTGAAAACCTGATCATTATATGTTATGGAAATATAAGTTTCACAACCTGCTGAGTTAATTGGTCTAGTTTCACTCTTTTCATATCCCAACTCAACTAACTTATCAGGAGTTAAATCTACTGCTTGTACATCAACTGCATCAAGAACTATATCGCTAGGAACAGAAATATCATTAATAGTACATTCAAATTCATTGGTTAAAACCTGATTAAAATGAAGTGTATCTTGCGTACTCCAATCAACGACATACCAAGTTCTATTGATAACAAATAATGAAGATGTATCATTTAGGACTACTACATCGCTATAACCTTTCCCAAAATTGCAATCCCCAAAAGTGGGTTCTACTTGACCAACTACATAGCCATAATCGGTTACTAAAACTTCAGGTGTCATATCACTTGGATTTCCTGTGTAATTATGAATAGTAATTTCTGAAAGTGGATTAGTCACATTTTCCAATTCACAATCAATCTGGTTAACTGCAACTTGAACCAATATATCACTTTGTGTAATGTTTCCAGCGTCATCTTCTATTGAAAACTTTACAGTAGTTTCCATATCAGAATATACGAAAAAAGAATTTGGTACAACTTTCATATTCACTATCCCACAATTATCATAGGATTGCAAATCTATCATTTCTGGAGTAATTACGACTTCATCTCCTGCATCCACTACCACAGCAAGTATTGAAAGAGCATCAATCACAGGAGCAACTCTATCTTCAATAACACACATTCCCCAACATTGATTTCCATCGGGCGTCTTTACAATGTATTCAAAGGATTTAATGTCACAATCCATTTCAATGTGATCAAAATAATTTTCTCCATCAATACTCAATTGTGTGCCATCAGGAACATCTCCTTCTAAAAAATAATCTGGAATAACATTCACATTCCCAACTTCATTTAAAGAAATGTGAACGTTTTCTGCACAAGTAAGTGATTGCCCATACATCAACTTAGGCAAAATTAACAATAAAAAAATAAAAGGTAATAGTAAGTTTTTCATAACTTCATGGTTTTAAAAAATTGTTAGAAATTTCTCTCAATACGGTCTGTAGCTTATGGTGAAGTAAATTCCGTATTGGGAGTTTTTTAGTTTATAAAAATTCGAATTTTTTGTTAGTGAGTTAAGGGCATAGGTGTAATTAAATTGAAGCCCTAAACTGTAATGTGGAAGAATGGTATAATCCATCATAGCATTGGTGAAATGTTTGACTTGCCCTTTGATTTTATAGGGATGGTCTTCGTTTTGGATTTTCATGAGCGTGTTATTATCTTTGAAATAGTATCCAGTATGTTTTGAAAAAGCTGTAATCCCAATACCTGTTCCAAGTTTAAAATCCATTCTTTTGATGTGAAATAATTGCTTTTCGATGCCTATGTTCACATCTATGGCGTTTTGTTTTCTATACATACGCTTTTCTCGAAGATTCAAAGTATTTTGCACTACCTGGCCTTTTCGTGCATGTTCGTCTCCTTTTTCATCGATGAAAATAGCAGATATTCCATTGATATTGGTAGTTGAAATACTTTCATATTGATATTTATATTCTGCAACGGATTGTTGAAAATTGAATCCGATATTCCAACCCCAGCCTAATGTGTGGGTTTTTCCATATAAAAAACCAAAAGTTGTCCCAATTTTACCAGTTTCACGGTCAAAGAGCATATTTTTAGTATCATCTTGCGGATAATAATGGAAATTAGCTTGGTGGATGCCTGTATAAAATTTCATATAAGGTGTCCAAGTGTTGAAATTTTTTAAATCAATTTTTGGGAATTTTAAATTTTGCTCCTTATGGATTAATTTTATTTTTTGAGATTCCACAGTATTTAAGGGATGAAAAAAAGGTTTTTCGGTGTGTGCTTTGGTTAAAGTGGGTTGAGATGTATTTGTTGGTTTTGTATGATTTGCCTGTGGATTGTCCATTTTTTTTGTAAAGAATGATTTTTGAATATTTTTAGATGGTTTTGTAATAGAAACTGATTTTGATACATCGGTTTTCAAAGATTTATCTAAATCTGAAAGACTGGATGGAGCTATTTTTATTTCTTTTTGTTTTGAATGAGAATCAATATTAGAATCTGAATAACTGGTGGGATTGTGTACCGCACTCATGCTTGATACCGTTGCAAAATAGGTGAAAAATGCAGTAGATATTATCAGCCCAATAGACATCCAAATCAGACCATATCTCCTACGTTTTTTAGGCAATCTATCTTCAATCGAATCCCAAACGGCATTCGTATTTATGCTTATTTGAAAGTCATCAGCAATAGATTTTAGATGTTTTTCTTTTTTATTCAAATGCTTCATCTGTTTTTATATTTGCTTATTTGTTTTTTTTTATTTCGATGGATTACTCTTAATTGTTCTAATTCAAAATGATTTTTTATTTTTTGTCGTCCCCTAGAAACTAGTGATCGGGAAGTCCCAATTGCAATACCAAGTGTCTCTGCAATTTCTTCATGAGAATACCCTTCTATGATATACATATTGATAGCAATTCTACAAGCATCGGGCAATAGATCTAAAAAAGCCAAAATATCCATTTGTTCCATTTGAAAACTCACATTTTCATTCCTAAAGGGCTCACTTATACTTCCAATTTCAAAAAAAATATGTTTTTTATTTTTGCGTATAGTTTGTAAACACTCTCGAACGGTTATTTTAGCAATCCACGCTTTAAAATTTTGCTCTTGAAATTGGTTTATGTTAGTAAGTACTTTGACTAGTGCATCTTGCAAACAATCTTTAGCGAGATTGGTGTCATGGAAATATCTCCGACATACTCCAAACATGTATTTAGAGTAGGTATCGACAAATGCCCGCTGGCACTCACGATTATTTTTGATACATCCAATAATTATCTCTTTTTCAGTCAAAATATATGTTCAGCTTAAAATGATTTTATTCTATTTTTGCGGTAATTTCTGCTTCTATATCAAAATTATCTGCCACTGGAGGGTCAATGGTTCGCATCCAAAGAGATCCGCTAAATCTCAAAGTGATCCATCCATTGTCGGATATTTTTGGGGAGATTTTACAATTGTCAATGCCACATCCAATCCCTGTGCCTTCACAGTGTATATAATAGCCATTGTTTCCAAAAGTGGCATCATTGATAGAGATATAAACTCTATCTTCTTGATATTCACCGATTTTTGTCCCTAAAAGCGTAATTTTAAATTTACCATTTTTATCTGTTAAAACAGTTTTTCCGTTATTATTTTTGTAAATAAAAGATCCCATGACCTTAATATCTTCTGCAATTTTAATAAAACTGTAATTTTTTGGAATTTCGTTACAATTGAATAATATTTCTGGATTGTTCCAAGGGAGTTTAATGCCTTGATTACCTTCCAAATCGACTGCGGAAAATTCATTTTCTGCATTGCAAGGTGAGGGTAACCATGAACTAATGGATGTATTTTCAAAAGAATAAATTTCTTGATTATTTATCAATACGTTAGACTTGTTTTGTATTTCCCCATCACAGTTGACTACTTCGGTATTTAGCAATTCCATTTGACCCGTAGCAATAGTTAAGTCTTGAGATTTTAAATCTGTATCGCTAGTGGAAAATCTATGGATATTCGTATCGTGATTACATTCATCATCCAAAAACAAATTAATATCTTGATGGGTGGGTAGTATTGTAATCCAATTTCCTTTGGATGTAGTAAAAAAATGACCATTATTTGGAGTATTGCTCCATTTAAGGGGGTAATATGATAATGGAAATTGTTGTTTTGTAAGGGAGCCTTTTACAAAAATACCAACATCTTTTGTTCCGAGTAGGTAATATCCAGATTCCTTGATTTTTATGGAATTGTCGTTTGTTAATGTAGGAATTTCTTCCCAAATTTCTTTGGATCGATTAAAATGAAATAGGGTGTTGGTTGGAGCATTTAATCCTGTAAATTGTAAAGATACAGATGTGTCTTTTAGTACGATAGCTTGATTTGCATCATCTAAAAAATCTAGTTTGAAACTATAAATGGGCTGAATCAAGAGTGATTTGCCTAATTTTGAGAATCCAATATTAGATGTCTTTTGGGTTGTTGATGCGAAAGCGACATGGGGATTTCCTTCAAGATTTTCAAATTGAGCATCTGAAATATCAAGTTTTATTTGATCCAATTGAATAGTTGAATTGAATATTTCGTGATTTATTGTAGTTGTAAACGTGTTCAATTCAAAGCGATTGATGTCATTTTCATAAAGCATGACAGTGACTATTCCTATTTCAATACCTTCTTTTTCAATAAAAATAGTTTGCCGTTTTTGTTTAGCATTATTTAATTCTATTAAAAAGTAATTTGAATTTACATTAAAGGTCTCATCGTTAATGATGAGTGAATAATTTGAGAGTCTTTCTCCATCGGAATCTAAGACATATCCTGCTATTTTTGTATCGACAAGTACTTCTGTCAATTCGATAACGGTTTCTTTTTCTTTAACTACAATGTCTTTATCTTTATAGCAACTAAAGATAAATAGCAAAATAAAAATGAGATATTGGTAATTTTTCATAAATATTATCTTCTTTAGTGATGTAATGCGATGAGATAGGAAAACGTTGCATTTTTATTAATTATAGTTTTGGGGGATTAATTTTGATGAGTTTCCGTCCAGCCACTATTTACTGTTAAATTTTATAAATGATTGAAAAACAATAAAATAGTCAAAATATTTTTTGATATTTGCAATTCTATCTAAAAAAAAGAAGAATGAATAAAAATAGTTTGTTATACTTGTTGATCTCTTTAGCGACCTTTATTTTTGGTTACTTGTTTTTAAAATATGCTTATTTCAGTACAATAGAAATGCCTTTTGTACAAGAAATAGTATTAATTGTTTTGGGAACGATTGCTACGATTGCCATTACTGCAGCTTTATTAAATAAACAAAGTGAGGTAGAAATGGAAAAAGAGCAAAGGGTGAAAATTTTTGATATAAAATCTGATCTTTATTTTGAATTGATAAATTTTGTAGAAAGTATAATCACTAATGAGGAAATTGGAAGAAAGGATATGATTGCATTAGAGTTTTTGACGCACAAGATTTCTACTATTGCAAATTTTGAAGTACTTCATGAATATTCAAATTTGATTAAAATAATCAAAAAAATATCAATCGATAATAAAATCAGTCCATTGGAATCCGATGAACTATCGGTAGGCTTGGCAAAACTTTGTGGTAAAATTCGTTACGATTTGATACAAAAAGACACAAAATCCATTGCGGAGATTGAGACATTGATTAAACACAATATCGATTCTATTTGATTAAAAAATCGGTTTCACAGGCAAGGTGTCTTTAGCGGATTTCACAGCAGGTTTATCGGGTTTGATAGGGCGTTCTATTCCATTAGAAAGGTTGATTTTAGCACGAATCAATAAAGTGGAATCTACAATTTCAATCGCACGATCCATTACGCGTTGATGACAACGTTCTTGTTTAGATTTCCGAAATTGTTGAACTCTTTTTTGTATTTCTTCTTCTATTTTGATTTGTCTAGGTGTTTTTTTAACTTGAGAAGAAAGTAGTAAAAAACTGAAAAGAGTAAGTATTAAAAATAGATATTTCATAAGGTGATTTTAATGGTTATTTAATAGTCGTTCCTTTTCTTCTAGTCGTTTTTTTAGAATAGAATCCACCAACATTTGCACATTATGATCAAAATGTAAAGTACATAAGCTATCTACTTCTTTCGCGGTAATTTTGTTTTGTTTGGTAGTTTGTTCCTTGATGAAAGTTCTTTCTTGATGAGAAAAAACGATTTTTGATTCATCTTTTCCACAACTCACCAAAAACAAAAGGATACCGATTGTAGTTACGAATATTTTCATTTAATCAATTTTTATTTCCTTGCGTTTTAATACAAAATTTTGACCTAAATAAACTTTTCTGACCATTTCATCAGCAGCTAATTCTTCGGCGGTTCCTGCTTTCAAAATATCTCCTTCAAACATCAAGTAGGCTCTATCTGTGATGGAAAGAGTTTCTTGTACATTGTGGTCTGTAATGAGAATCCCAATATTTTTGGTTCTCAATTTTGCTACAATATACTGAATATCTTCTACGGCAATGGGGTCAATTCCTGCAAAAGGCTCATCCAAGAGAATAAATTTCGGATTGGTCGCTAAGGCCCGAGCGATTTCTGTTCTCCGTCTTTCTCCTCCAGAAAGCGTATCTCCATTACTTTTTCGTACTTTTTCTAGGCTAAATTCAGCGATTAAACTTTCCAATTTTTCTTTTTGTGCTGTTTTAGATAATTCGGTCATTTCTAAAACAGCTTTGATATTATTTTCAACGGATAATTTTCTAAAAACAGATGCTTCTTGTGGTAAATATCCAATTCCTTTTCGTGCACGCTTGTACATGGGAAGTGTGGTGATTTCTTCATCGTCTAAAAAAACAGCTCCTTCATTGGGTTTTACAAATCCGACCGTCATGTAAAAAGTGGTGGTTTTTCCCGCACCATTAGGACCCAATAAACCTACGATTTCTCCTTGATTTACTTCAAGAGAAACGCCCCGAACTACTTTTCGACTTCCATATATTTTTACTAATCCTTCTGCTCTTAATTTCATGTTTTTTATTAGTTTATTTTGATGTTTAGAAGTTTAGAAGTTGAGATGTTTAGATGTTTTGGCGATTTTTCTAATGAAAAATCTTGTTGAGATGTTTAGGGATTGCAATGGAAATTCAATTCCAAATTCCCAATTCCAAATTCAAATTCAAATTCCTGTGCAAAAATAGATTTACCAAATCATTTTTGAATTCCTAATTCTCAATTCCTAATTCCAAATTCCCAATTCTCAATTAACCCCAACGTTTTCAAACCAAAGTTTAAAACTACCATCTTTATTTCGATGTTTCAAAGGAATTTTGATTCCTTTAAAGTTTTTTTCTGCTTCCCAAACGACACCTTTTCCATTTTTTGAACCATTTGGTCTATAAATCCACTCTACAATTCTCAAATCATCATCTAAAAATAACTCATAAATATCTCCTGGAGTATATCCTTGATTACTTTTATATTTAATCACCAATTTTGTAGTGAGTGAGTCTGTGATGGGTGAACGCACATTTTTATCCACCGTATAATCATAGCCCCCTTTATCCCATTTTAAATGCAAAGGGAATAACAACCAATAGGAATCATTGATAAATTGACCATCTATTTTTTTATTATTTGCAGAAACGGATGTTCTTTTGTATTCTATAGTATCTTTTTTCGTGTATTTAATCACCAAATCAGATTTTGGATACCATTTCCAATCCCTGCGAACTTGTTTATCTCCTTTTTTAACATTGAATGTAAAATCAATATTGTTTAATTGTTTGAATGCATCAACGCCATATCGTTCGGCAACACGTGATGGTAAATCTTTTGATGGATTTTCCATATCGCAGGAAAGCGAGAAAATGGCTAAGAAAATTATTAAATATTTCATTGCTTAAT